>SOKM01000215.1 GCA_004375785.1 Candidatus Cloacimonadota bacterium
AATCTTCAAAGATGGAGATACAAATAAAAAGTTCATGGAAACAATTCTTTTTGACCATACTTATACTCCTTTTGGTAGTTAATCTTTTTGCTCAATGGGAACCTGATGTGAGACTAACTTTCAATGAATCTTCTTCTTATACTTCTTCTGACAGGTGCATAGCTACATCTGGTGATACTATCCATGTAGTATGGTGTGACAACCGAGATGGAAACTTTGAGATATATTACAAGCGTTCAACAGATGAAGGAACAACTTGGGAAAGCGATAATAGACTCACATATAATAATGCAAGTTCTTCTTCTCCTTCCATAGCAGTTTCAAACTCAAACATTCATGTTGTATGGAATGACAATCGTGATGAAAATTACGAGATTTACTATAAACGATCCACAAACGGAGGGATAAATTGGGGAGTAGATATCAGACTTACGATTGCCTCAGCAAGTTCTTCTTCTCCTTCCATAGCAGTTTCAAACTCAAACATCCATGTAGTATGGTATGACGACCGAGATGGAAACTTTGAGATATACTATTTACAATCTATAGATGGTGGTTCGACCTGGAGAACAGAAAATCGACTTACAGAAGATTCGGGTTATTCAGTGTTTCCTTCTGTTGCAGTTTCAGGGAGTAATGTACATATAGTATGGATGGATCTCCGAAACGGCCCCCCGGATATTTACTATAAGCGTTCAACAGATGGAGGAACAACTTGGCAAATAGATACAGATCTACCAGGTTATCATTCAAATGCATGGTCTCCATCTATTACAGTTGCAGAAAGTAATATCCATTTAGTCTGGAATGACTGGCGCTATGAAGGTATAGAAATATACTATAAGCGTTCAACAGATAAAGGAACAACTTGGGAAAATGATACAAGGCTTACAGATGATAATACTTACTCTGTGGGACCTTCTGTTGCAGTTTCAGATTCAAATGTACATGTTGTATGGAATGACGACCGTGATTCTAACCGTGAAATTTATTATAAACGAAACCCCACTGGAAATATAAAACTCACTAGAGACTCTTTTTTAAAAATCTTTCCAAATCCGATGAAAAAAACCACACTGATAAGATATTGTGTGACGGAAAGGAAGTATATCAGTTTTAATATTTATGACATCTTGGGAAGGATAGTAACAACAATCACTGCGGGTGAAAGACCACCAGGAATCTTTACTACGAGCTGGAATGGAAAGGATTTAGAAGGGCAAGAAGTCACCCCCGGCATTTACTTCCTCAAGGCTGATGGAGTGAATGCAGGGAAAGTGGTGAAGGTAAGGTGAAGAAACTTACAAAAGATGGCTAATGAGCATAATCGGTATCATAGCAAGAATTCATTTAAGGGGAGGTTAACCATGAAGAGGTTTCTTTTTATCTTAATTTGCTTTTCTCTTTTTTCTGTCTCATGCAAACTGGAGGAAATGAAGGAGACAAGAGAACTGTTTCCTATTAGACAGAATGACAGGTGGGGCTATATTGACAAAACTGGATACGTCGTCATCGAGCCGCAGTTCGATGATGTTGCTGACTTTTCCGAAGGGTTGGCTGGGATTCTGGTTGATCGTAAGTGTGGATATATCGATAAAACAGGAAAGATTGTAATTGAACCTCAATTTGATGTGTGGACTTTTAATGATATCAGAATGTGCAATTGGGAATTCTCATCCTTCTCTGAAGGGTTGGCAATGATCAAGCTCGATGATAAGTATGGTTATATCAATAAATCTGGTAAGATAGTAATAGAAACGAAGTTTTCGTTAGCGAGTAACTTTTCCGAAGGGTTGGCATTGATACTTGACGAAGACAAGTGGGGCTATATTGACAAGACTGGAAAGATGGTTATCGAACCGCAGTTTCATATTGACAGCAGCTTTAGCGAAGGTCTTGCATGTGTAGCGACTGGCTGGACTAATGAGAAGTGGGGCTATATTGACAAAACTGGAAAGGTCGTCATCGAGCCACAGTTCGACGATGCTTCAAATTTTCACGAAGAACTTGCATCTGTAAAGATTGATGGAAAGTATGGCTATATTGACAAAACTGGAAAAATAGTAATAGAGCCGCAATTTGATATTGCCTGTAGCTTTAGCGAAGGTCTTGCATGTGTAATAGATTTTTCAGACTCTATAAACGTGCCAAGCAAATGCGGATATGTCGACAAAACCGGGGAGGTAGTCATAGAGCTACAGTTTGCTCAAGCGTCAAATTTTAGCGAAGGCCTTGCACTTGTACAAAAGAGTATTGGCGGGATTGATGCCAAGTATGGCTATATTGACAAGACTGGAAAGATGGTTATCGAACCGCAGTTTGAATATTGCAGCGAGGATTTCAGGGGAGGGTTGGCACTGGTAAAAGAATGGGATCATGTTGGGGAGTGGAAGTATGGCTATATTAATAAAGGGGGGGAATTTGTTTGGAAATCTTCAGAGTAAGAGGAATTACTCATTGCGCCATATTTGTGCCACTTTTAGGTACAAATAGCCAAGAATAATAGAACTAGCCAAGATAACCAAGAATGAAAAATAAAGAGGGAGAGGTAATAAAAATAAGGGATTCAAGCGAATCCCTCTATTCATAATACTTTACCAAATTACCCCAAAAACACCTGCTACTGGATTTGAAGTCCAGTAGAGATACCAACCCTCTGTCCACCTCCCTCCTTAATTTTAGACATACTACATGAGACTTGAAACATAAGACCAACATCTTACATCGTACATCCCCAATTTTCTATCTTTATTTTTTTTCTTGACCTTTGATGAAAAAAGATTTATAATATCTCAATACGCAAAGATGTGTTGAGAGAATTAAAATATAAACAAAAAGGAGGTTGCGATGTTTTGGAGAAAACTTTTAATTGGTGCACTTGTGCTTCTGTGCACTTGCTTCTTTGGTGCAAATTTATTTGCACAGACCCGGGCTGATTCAACCTGGCCCATGTTTCACCACGACATGTATCACACAGGGCTATCACCACTCACAGGTGATATGGACACTTGTTCTTTCCTCTGGTCATATACAACCAGCTACGTTGTCTTTTCTTCACCGGCACTTGGGGATATAGATGGTGACGGAAAACTTGAAGTGGTTGTTG
>SOKM01000010.1 GCA_004375785.1 Candidatus Cloacimonadota bacterium
ATACTATCGTGGCGTATAGCATATGGCGTATGGCTTATAGTCAAAAACAAAATCCGTAAGCTATTTGCCATAGGCAATAAGCCAATCCGTGTAGACGGATTTTGGTAGCCGCAGGCTTTAGCCTGCGAATCTAAACAACAGGCGAGCCCTGAACCGTATGGTTCAGGGCGAGGCATCTTGCCTCGCATTCCTATGGTAGCGACGGGGCTTGTCCCCGGCAATTTACGTAGGGGCAGACTAATCAAACTAATGAAACCAATTAAACAATATGTTAAACCTTTATCCTACATCATACATCCCATGCTTCTTACCTCAACAGTATAACCTTCTTCACAGATGTAAAATTGCCAGACTGTAATCTTGTGAAATAGATTCCTGCTGCAACCTTTTTATTATTTTTGTCACATCCGTCCCATTTTACTCTGTATATTCCCTCTTCCCTTTTCTCATCTACAAGTGTTCTGATAAATCTGCCGCTTATGTCGTATATACAAAGAGATACATCTTCCTGTCTTCCAATTGAGTAGGAAATTGTTGTATTTTTTGCGAAAGGATTCGGTGAAGCTGTCTTGAGAGAATAAACAAGTGGTGTTCCCCCTCTTCCTGATGACATAGCACCACCAATACTCTGGTCGCCAGACCACAACGGCTTTACATAGATCTTTCCAAGGGCAGGATCGTCTAACCTATCCCAGTTCCGCTTCTCGACCGAATCGATATTTGTAGAGCCCCAGTAATTATTTTTTGCAAAGATGTCTATTGAGGTATTATTGTAAGCATTAAAAAGCCAATTTCCAAAGATATAATTTTGTCCTTTCCCTCCTAAATTTGGCGATGCACTATCGACAATGAAAACACCATAGGAACTGTTATCAATAATTCTGTTATCCTTGATTAATGGATGGGATGTTCCAGAAAGATAAATACCTGTTTCATTCCCTTCGATGACACACCCTTTTACATCACAAGATGCACAACCATTGAAAATAATGCCTGTGCTGTTTGATGAAACTGTGTCATTCTTCAAAGTTCCAGTAACTCCATCTCCAATGTAAATTCCATAAGTAGTATTATCCTCAAACACACAATCCTTAACAGAAACATCAGAATTCCCTCTCATCTTCAGACCCGCTTCATTATTCCTGAATACACAATCTTTCATTGAAAGGTTTTCACCCTCACAAAGCACCAATCCCCTCTTTGCATATTCAATATGGAAGTGGTGAATCTCCCTCTCCTCTCTCGTATCTTTTGAACCAATTGAACCAATAAAACCAATAGAACTAATTGAACTTGTAGAGTTATGTCTCATCGGACTCGTTTCTGGCTTCTTAAAAACCTCTCCATTCTCCCAGTTTAATCCGCCCATTTCAATTCCATACCAATCTGCTGCCGATGGCTCATAAGCATCTGAAGTGAACAATATCGGTTCATAAACAGGTTGTCCATCAATCATCTCTTTCGAACCCTTTAACTCCCGAATTCTTGAACTCTTCAACTCTTCAACTTTTAAACTTGTAAAGTTACTTCCCGGTGGATTTAAATCCTTTGAACCAATTAAACCAATAAAACTAATAGAACTAATTGAACCAGGCAGTTCGCCTCTTGTCAGACCCCTTTTCGGCTTCACCTCAATCGTCCCCTCGACTATAACCTCAATTAGATCTTCTGAGACTCCAAGATTTCTAAAGTCCATACCTGCCGCTGCTCTTATTTCAGTTCCTTCCAATATCGTGAGACAGACAGAGTCAGGAATCCAAATGTCGCCGCAAAGACTCACGATAGGACCAGTCCAGGTTGTATCATCTGGTATTATCCCATCTATATATTGTCCTGAGAAATCCAGAATTCCATTTAAGGGTTGTTCCTCATTGTCAAGTATAAGTGCATCTATCGATTCAGCTATCGGTGACG
The DNA here is from genome assembly GCA_004375785.1 of Candidatus Cloacimonadota bacterium. Classification (GTDB taxonomy): domain Bacteria; phylum Hydrothermota; class E44-bin80; order E44-bin80; family E44-bin80; genus E44-bin80. Next base: position 1,915 of record SOKM01000010.1, read on the forward strand.
ACCACAGGTTTCCTTGTCCATAAGTAAGAAATGGACACACATTCATAGCATCCCATGTCCCATTCCATTGTATATGATTAGCACCATCGTTTGTCGTATCCGCATCGGATAGATTTCCAAGGCAAACTGCACCTGAGTCTATCCCAAACAATATAAATACACCCGCACTTTCATTCTGTTCCACTATGTTAAAAACAAGTGTCCCTGTGTATCCAGACGCACCCGTTGGAGCTGATAAGGCAAATCCATAGAAGTTATCCCTTGCTCTATTATCCTCATACCTCACATTGTAAGTTCCAGGTGATGGCATCGGGTAATATTTGGTAAATCGAGTGCCGCAGGTATTGTCTTCAAAGGTATTCCCTTTTATAAGTATGTCTGTTTCTCCAGTGTGTATTCCTCCGAAACCCAAGGATAATCCTGCAAACTGTCGATAAAGATTTTTATGCATCCCGTGATTGATTGGATATCTGGCATTGTTGATAAATGTATTGTTGAGAAATTGCATCTGTGACCCTCTTGTAATTGCAATATCAAAACCGTGCCATTCATTGGATTCAACATAGTTATTCTCAAAGATCCCATTCACGAAACCTTTTGCATATACACCTCTATAGTCATTTACAATCCTGTTGTTTGTGACACTCACTTCATCACAGTTGTTTAAATATATGCCCGTGCCAGGTATTTGTAGTGTATCTTCCGGGTTTTCAAACGGTAGAACTCCACCTTCTCCTCTCTTCCTTAATAACCGAGAGGGAGGGTTGTCACTTATATTACAGCTGTCAATCACAATCCCTGAGCAGGAAACACAGTGTACTCCTGTGTAATTATCAAAGATGCTGCTTTTCTTAATTGTAAGTGAAGCCTGGATTGCCCTTACTCCCATCTCATTATTTGTGATAGATAAATTCTGCAAAAGCGGAGCAGAATTCGCTTCGCAAGTAATTCCATACCTGGTATATTCTATACTGGCATAATCAATGGAACTGACTTCAGAAGATATAAACCTTATTCCATACCAATCTCTCATCTCTCCTTCCGTCCTTGTAGAGATAAAATAAACAGAGTCTGTTTCCGTTGCTTCAACGAGAAGTTTCCCGCCATTTTCAACGATAATCTCAATTCTCCTATCATCTATGCCAATTTTCTGGTCATCGTAAAGTGGTGCAATCATAACTCTCACACCTGAGCTAATTTTCAGAGTCGCCCCGCTTATCACTACATCACCTGTCAAATAGATGTCTTCCGACCAGACCGTATTCTCAGTAATATAACCGGAAAATGTAAGAGGCGTAATTTCTGTTTTTTTATACCGAATTGAATATGGTTCTGATTCATCGTTTTCCTCTGTCCAGACAGTATGGAGAGTTCTATCAAAAGGCGAAATCTTCTCAACATAACCCTGTGGATATTCAGAAAGATTGGGTGTTGATTCTATTATGCAGGAAGGAAGCCAGTTCCCAGGCCATAATCTTACTGAATAAACAACATGTGAACAAGAATCGGGTTGAACTTGAGGAATCTCCGTATAAACACAAATATCCCCATCCAGTATCTGTGGACTCCTTGAATAATTAAAGGGGTTACTTACAGTTTCTATGTCACTCCAGACCCCCGGTCCTGTTAAATCTTTCTGTCTATATTTTATTAAACCTTCCTCCTCCCACACAATATTAACATTTCCATTAGCCACATCACAGAAAGGGTGCCTGGAAATTTCTTCAGGAGTAGAAATAGTATCTGGTTCATCAGGCCAAACTCCACCAATTTTTTGTTTGAAATAAACAGTATGCTTCCCTTCTCCAATTGGCCTTGACCAGGCAACAACAGGGTTATTATCGTCATCTAAATCTATAGATGCAGAACCTAACTCTATACCAGCAGGATACTCCGCTACAAATTCCATTGCACTGTCAAGAATTGTATGTTCAATATAAACAGAGGGAGCCGGAACATACGATTTTATATAATGCAACTCATATTCAATATTACCCGGATAAACAGTTGGTTCTGTTATTACTTCAAAAACAATATGGAGTGAATCCTGTTGTAGAAATCTTGATTCTATTTTGAAAGAGGAAGGTGTAATATGATTGGAAATACCTGGAATAGGTGTAATTGTGAAAAGCGTTTCAGGACGATCTTTAACCCATACATAATCGTACATCCTAAAATGATTATAAAGAATTGTATTGTGCCACTGCCATATCGCAATAAGGAAATTTCTTCCAGATTCCTCCCACTTTCCAAGTGTTGGAAAAGAACCCCAATAAAGTGAAGTGTCTGGACTTAGTTCATTAAATATGCCAGGCTTTAAATTTGCAAAACGAACAGTTCCCTTTGAATCATAAACTGTATAAATGTCATCATCACTGATAATTACTTTCCGCTGGTTGTTCATTCCTGTAGAAGTGATTTCATCAACAGGATACGGATGCTTGAGAAGAACTGCTGCAGTTGCTTGTTTAAGTTCTATGGATGTAATCGGCTTGTAGTACATCTTGCCACCCTCCTCTATATTCCCTCCCTCTGGAGCAACACTAAAATATGTCTTATCAAAATTTACTACGGTACTATATCCTGGATCTGAAGAGAAATTTATTATCGTTTTACCGTTTGTATAGTCTCTAATATAAACTTCATCTTCTATGCTGTAATACTCTTCAACAGAGCTTTTATACTCTGTCGGACTTCCAATCTCTATATTAAACTCTGGAAAATAATTGAAATTTGTAAAAAGATCGGTATAATAAAGATATGTGCTTGCATTATCGTTTACGCTGTCTCCCCTGATAAGTAAATAGGTACCAAGACAAAGTATCCTGTCAATAATATTATCTCGTGGAACATTCCTGGTATACATAAAATATGGCTTATGCAAGTTTTGGTTAACATCTATAACTCGGTTCGACTGTGACTCCCAATACCAGAAAGGCTGCTCACTCCAAGGTACACCAATATCCTTGGTACAAGCGTCAGTATATTTAAGGAATTCCTTGTACGGAACCCCCTCGTCGAGACAATTCAGAAATATAAATTTTGGGCTGACGGTATTATCAATTTCATGAAGAAAGTCTGTCACGACATTAAACCAGTAGTTAACATCCTTTTTGTATTTATAATCAATGCAGTCAAAAACCTTGAAAGAATGAGCTAAATTGTCAAAATAGATACCGTTCACATGCTCATCGTCAACAAGAAAGGATACGCGGTCAATCAATATCTCTCTCCATATTAAATCACCAGGATCCATATAGTACCAACCAATTGCAGTTTCACCAGGTCCATACTTTGTCTTATTCATAATTCGATTATTCATATTTGTGGTATACAGATATCGAGTAGGGTCAGGAAGGGAATAGACCTCTCCTCCCTTTACAAACCTAAAAAAATATCCATAGCCACTTAACTTTGGCTCATATGGAACATCTATATAGGTTCTATAGACATTGTTTCCTATGCCCATCAGAGTAAATATCTCATTACTCTCAAAATTATAGTCGTTATCTAAATCAACAAGAAGCTGTGCCAAATCTGGTTCACCGTCCCCTGCGTTCGTTACCTCAAACCAATACCGAATTTTTTGCTCATATATCTTAAACCATGAATGACCCTTTGTGAGAATGATTGGAGGAGGAAATGCTGTAGGCATAATACTATCAGGTATCAATGAAAAGGCAAATGTATCCTTATCTGCCCCCTCAATCTTACAGACAGAAGAAATATAATACCAGTATTTGGAACCGTTAACTACATTTATATCCATAAGTGAAGTAACACTATCGGGCAAACTGGTAATCTTTACAAATAATGTACTTGGTGGTGTCTTTTTATACACATTATACCCCTTAAATGACCCAATCCTCTCAAATATCGTATCCCTTGCGTCCTGGGTCCAGTTCAAGGTTATCCTGTTATTCCCTGGCACAGCTGTCAATCGTGCAGGACAGCCTGAGTGCAAAAACGAAAATTCATTCTTATTGCACTCCGTCCATTCATGAAAATCATCCGCATATATAGTGTCATACGGGAATTTTTGAGCAAATAATGATTTGTATCTAAATATAGGTGCTAAAGGATTATATTTATGGATTGAATCGCTATATTCAGAAAAATGTTTTTGATACCTTGAATCCTCAACAAATATTACAAAATGCTTACCAAGAAATTGAGGGTATTCCTCTTTTTTGAACACATTATACTCAAAATCTACACTTGTATAAAAATCAATTATCCCAAGATGAATATCTTTCCTGGTTGGTTGAAATCCTGGCTCAACAGCGTATAAATCCGTTATCATTATAAAACTTAGAAATATCAGAAATACCTTCTGTCTCATTTTTTACCCCCTATTTTTATAACCTTCTGTATATCTATTGCTTTTTCTTGATTTCTCAATGTTATAAAATAAACCCCACCAGGCAATTGTCTTTCTCCATTACCCTTTCCATCCCATATCACTTCAGTAGGGGGTAAGGAGTAAGCAGTAGGCAGTGAAAAGTCTTTCACTAATCTGCCCGTCACATCATAAATCCTTAACTTTGTTTCTGATACTCTGGTGGTCTGATGTTCTGGTAATCTGGAAAGGGTGAGGATGATTTGGGTGGAGGTGGTGAAGGGATTGGGATAGATTGATAATTGATAATTGCTAATTGAAAATTGATAATTAGATGTTTCCCTAACCCAAATCCCCGCTCCATAATGTACTATCGCTCCTGCTTCACCCACTGCCCAACCATTCAAGGTATCCAAAAAATCAACTCGTTCAAGTGTTACTGATACAGAACTCTCCTCCAAATCCCAACTATTTCCTCCATCACTCGTCCTCGCTACCCTGCCGCTGTCTCCTACCGCCCATACATTATACTTATCTCCACAGTCCATATCTAACCATTATCCCGCTGTATCCTCCTTATTCCAACCAAGACCAACACCACCATTCGTCGTCCACAACAAAACATCCTTACCACAACTGCATCCTATCAAACTGTCCCACATAGATATCCCATAAAGAGGTTTGTTAAAAGTTGTCTGTTGCCAATCCCAACTTACTCCGCCATCAGTCGTCACCCATATCGTTCCAGAAGTCTCCTTACTATACCCGTGTGCCTCGACAAACCAACCCCTATTCCTATCAACAAAATCAAAATCATGAAATTCTGTCACAAATGAATCCACATTCGCAATAACATTCCAACTGTTACCCCCATCCGTAGTTCTATAAATCCTTACGCAATCTCCATCTATCCCTCCTGTCCAACCATAAAGCGTATCAACAAATTCTATTGCTCTAATAAAAGGACCTCCTATTGAAACCTTCTCCCAGGAATTACCTACATCAGTTGTCCTCCACATCAATGGTTGGTCATTTTTATCCCGCCCCACTGCAAATACGGTTAAACTGTCCCTCACACCTATGTCTCTGAACTCATCACTCTCAGATAACTCTTTAACCTCCCAGCTATCTCCACCATCAGTTGTATGGAGCACCATACCGCCTTCCCCGGCAATCCAGCCATTGAGGGAATCAAGAAACTGCACTCCACGCAGCCAGTTGCTCCAGGGCAGCTGAAACTCCCATCCTGAACCCGAACTGTGAGAAAGGGTCGTCCATTCTCCACAGCTCCAGACTTTATCATCTTTAACAGAAATACTCATTAACCTTGAATTAGTCCCTACCCACATCCTCTCCCAGGTTACCCCACCATCAGTCGTCTTCACAACAACACCACACTCACCACAGGCATAGCCCATAAGGGTATCAAGAAAGATAACATCGTAATATGGTAAATTCCCAGTATTCATCCCTCTGACTGACCAGGTATCTCCTCCTGTTGTTGTAAAGATAAGCGTATCCTTAGTTCCCACTCCAAAGCCTCTAAGAGAATCTAAAAAAGAGAGACTCTTTATATCCATCGATGATGGGTTAAACTGAAAACTCCATGTAGTTCCAGCATCTGTTGTATGATAAATAACACCAATCACAATTCCCCAACCTTCGCTGGGACTTACAAATTCTAAATCACCTCCATATGAAAAGGGTATAATTTCCCAGTTTATACCTCCATCTATGGTATGTAATAATTTGGTATCTCCCGTTACCCAACCGTTTAATGTATCTACAAAATCCACCGCAACAAAAGACTTATTCGAATTTACTGGAAATGAATCCTTCTCCCAGGTATCACCGCCATCCTGTGTCTTCAGGATTAAGCCATACCAATCACTGCCATAACGACTATTTCCTACTACCCAACCTCTGAGCGTATCAAGGAATTGCACATCATAAAAACAAATACTGCTGTCTATCTCAGTTATACCCCAACTCGCTCCGCCATCTGGCGTCTTGCCTATCACTCCCCTCTGAAAAGTCCACGGTCTGCCTGTATAACCTCCATAATAGACTGGCGTCATATGATACCTGCCTCCTACTACCCATCCGTGCAAACTATCCACAAAATCTATACCTTGAAAATGAACCTGATGCGGAGACGGCTCCCTCTGCACCTCCCACCCAGAAAAAAGTATAACAGGAATAAGCAAAATAGAAATAATCAGAATTAAATTTTTCACATTCCCTCTCTTTTTAATTTTCTATAATATAATCATATTCTTCTCATAAAGTCAAGCGAAAAAAACAGCCACAGGTAGCCGCAGGCTTCAGCCTGCGTAAGCCTTTTCGCACCTTAAAACGTCGCGGCTACCTTAATTTTATAATTTTACTTCTATAACTCTTGCTCCAATTCTCAGCTTTTATTTCTACTCTCACAAAATAAATTCCCTGCTTCACAGTATCCCCCCTATCATCTCTCCCTTTCCATTCAACTCTTTGGACTCTTGAACTCTGAAACTCTGGAATTAATCTTCTTATCAACCTCCCACTCACATCGTAAATATGTAATGCAATGTCTTCCCTGTCACTGTGCTCTTGTGCACTTGAATTACCCTCTGCACCTTGCCCTATGCTGGGAAGGGTGAGGATGATTTGGGTGGAAGTGGTGAAGGGATTCGGGTGGCAAGCCAATCTTATGTCTTGTGTCTCCTTCCTTGAGTCTTTACATTCCCTAACTCCTACATCGGGTTTCGTCTTAATAACATATACATCAGCTGCTCCTGCCCCAAAAGAACTTGTTGAACCTGTAATAATGTATCCATTATCATCAGTTTGCTGAATTGAGTATCCATTATCAGGACTATCCCCCCCATAGGTTTTTGTCCAGAGTATGTTACCGTCCGGATTCGTTCTTATTAGATAAATGTTAGAATGTTCTGGGGTACCTATACCAAATGATTTTGTATATCCACAGGCAATGTATCCGCCTCCTGAAACCTCACGAACAGAAAATAGTCCATCATTATATACACCTCCATAGGTTCTTAACCATAAGAGACCACCATTAGGATATGTCTTTATCAAAAATCCATCGCTATTACCTGCACCAAAAGAGTATGTCCATCCACAGATAATACAACCTCCATCAGAAGTTTGCTGAATCGAATAACCTACGTCATTCTCTGTTCCTCCGTAAAATTTTGTCCATAATGTGTCACCATTTAAATCCGTTTTTATAAGATAAATATCATCACCCTCTGCTCCATACGATGACGTATTTCCTACAACAATATATCCGCTGTCAGCAGTTTCATAAACATAATAACCACGGTCAGATAGTGGACCTCCAAGCTGGTTCAAAGAATAGAGAGTTCCGTTCTTGCGTACTTTTAACAGATAAACATCCCAGGAGTTTGCTCCATATGTATATCCTGCTATTACATACATACTATCAAAAGTTACCTGCACAGAACGTCCCATATCAAAATATATATCTCCGTAATCTCTCCACCATGTCGTATTGCCAAGGGAATCAGTCTTTATAAGATAGAGATCCCCATCTCCTCCTCCATAAGATATTGTATACCCAACGATTATATAACCCTTATCAGGTGTTTGTTTGACCGAATATCCTCCATCACTAAATGTTCCACCAAATGTTTTAGTCCAGGTTGTATCTCCTTCTGAATCAATTTTTATAAGATAAACATCATCACTACCTGCACCAAAAGAGTTTGTCCACCCACAAATAATGTATCCACCTTCGGAAGTTTGCTGGATTGAGCGGCTCATATCATAATATATTCCTCCATAAGTTCTCGTCCATAAAGTATCAGGTCCCTGTGCAATTAAGGTAGATCCCAGCAGAGACAATACTACTACAACAATAAAAAGCCTTCTATACTGCTTCATCCAAACCCTCCTTGTATAATTTTTATATCTCAGCTCTTTATAATATTATAGAACTTTTTTACTTTAAAGTCCAGAAAAAAAGTTAATCACAGAGGGTAAGGGTGAAGGTTGTCATTCACCTCACCAAAACTATCTTCTTCATAGATGTAAAATCACCCGAGGAGAGTTTTATGAAATAGATACCAGGATGTTTAGCTCTATGCCCTCTTACTCTCTGCTCTATGCGCTATGCTCTTTGCTGTGACTTTTTTATTCATGATTTAGTCTTGACATCTTTTGTTTTTGGTGATACAATTTTAATTATGAGGAAAATTGAATTAAAAAGAATAATAAAAGAAATCGGACTCTTTCCCCAAAAACATCTTGGTCAGAACTTTCTTGCAAGTGACGAGATTGCTGAAAGGATAGTTGACGCTGCTTCTCTCTCCGGAGAAGATTTTGTTGTTGAAGTGGGACCTGGTCTTGGTGTCGTAACGGAGAAAATACTCGATAAAGGAGCAGAAGTCCTTGCGGTGGAAATTGATAGAAAACTCTCTTTGTATCTTAAGAAACGGTTTTCAAAATCCAAATTTTTCCATCTTATAGAGGATGACTTCTTTAAGCTGGATAAAAAAAAACTCTTATCATATAATGGCACGAGAGCGATGAAGTTTATCTCTAACCCCCCTTACAGGGGAGCAAAAAAGTTGTTGAGAAAACTCACCGAAATGAATATCTTCTCATCTGGAGTGATTACACTACAGAAAGAGGTTGCTGAGACTATCCTTGTAAAGCCAGGACAGAGTGATGCGAGCAGTCTGACATACTCTGTCCGCTACAGGTTCAAGCCCGTGAAACTTTTTGATATACCTTTGAACTTCTTCTACCCTGAGCCCAGGGTTAATTCTTCCACAATCCTCCTTCTCCCTGCTCGTGAGCATAAACTGACAGCGTCTGATGAAAAATTCTTCTTCAAGACCGTTGATATTCTACTGAAGTCAAGGAAAAAAAAACTGAAGAACAACATCAAATCGGGTTTAAATATTCCCGACAGGATAATCC
>SOKM01000193.1 GCA_004375785.1 Candidatus Cloacimonadota bacterium
AATGGTTTCTCTTCCCTCATCTTTCTTTGCCTTAAGTTTGAAACCGCCTCAGGGTTTACTGCATCACAGGCAAGATGAAAACCTCCCAATCCTTTAATAGCCAGAATTTTACCTTTTCTTAGTAATTCACAGGTGAGTAAAACAGGATCCTCAGAAGATACCACTCTATCTTCGCTCTCCAGCAGACTCAAATGTGGTCCGCATTCAGGGCAGCAATTCGGCTGGGTATGAAACCTTCTGTTCAGGGGATTGTCAAACTCAGACTGACAGGTATTACACATCTTGAATTTACCCATCGTAGTTTTATCCCTATCGTAAGGTATGTCCATAATAATTGTAAACCTTGGACCGCAATTAATACAGTTGAGAAAGGAGTAGCCAAACCGCCTGTCCTCTGAGTCGAATAGCTCTTTAAGGCACTTCTCGCATGTTGTAATGTCAGAGGATATGAGAACAAATTTCTTTTCCCTCTGAGCACTCGGTTTTATGACAAATCTTCTATACCCGGCTGGAGGAAGTTCTTTAATATGTATCTCTTTAATCCTTGAGAGGGAAGGGCTCTTCTTTTTTATGTCCGAGAGAAATTTCTCCAGGATAGGCTCTCTGCCCTCTGCTTCTACAACTACTCCCTCGGTATCATTAAAAACAAAACCATTTAAGCGATATCTATTTGCCAGAGAATAGATAAAGGGACGGAATCCAACGCCCTGAACAATTCCCCTAATTTTTATCTCTTTTCTATGTATCATAACAATTGACATTATAGTATATTATAAGAAAATTTTCAAGTTTTTTTTGATTTGTAATAAAACCTGTGCTACTCACTATAGAATTGAAGAAATTTTATTTGACATAATAATCAGAAACGAGTATGATAAGATACATTAATTTATGTTGTGCCACCTTAAGAAAGGAGAATTGAAATGCAGGCTGATGTAACACTTGACTGCGTTGGATTAAGTTGTCCAATGCCCATTGTAAAGACATCGCAAAAAATGAAAGAACTTTCACCAGGTCAGATCCTCGAAGTGCTTGCCGATGATGAGGGAATAAAGGAGGATATACCTGCCTGGTGTAACACAACAGGAAACGAGTTTCTTGGAGTAGAAGAGGAAGGAAATACAATTAAGGTTTATGTGAAAAAGACATAAATTTCTGTTAAAATATTTTAGAGATAAGGAGGGAGGATGAAGATTTCAATGATGGTTCAGACAGGACCATACACATTCCAGAATTCAGACACTGCTTATGAGCTTGCCAAAAGAGCACTGGAAAGAGGCCATGAAGTTGCAATCTTTTTCTATCTCGATGCTATCTGGAATATGAGTGGCAATATTTTTACACCAAGTGATAGAAACATAGGGGAAAGATTCGAAGACCTTGCAGCAAAAGGTGCTGTGATTCGTGGTTGTGGTTTGTGCGCAAAATACAGAGGAATGAAAAAGCAGAGTTTAGTGGAAAATACGAGGTTCGCAGGTACAGCGGTTCTTGGCGAAATGATTGCAACCTCTGACAGGTTTATAAACTTCGGGCTTCAATAGAAAGGAGAACTAATGAAAAGAGTTTTGATACTTGCAAGAAGAGCTCCCTACGGCTCTATTTTCTCTGTTGAAGGTTTTCTCGCTGCTATGGCAATTGCATCTATGGATATTCCCACAGACCTTGTTCTGCTCGACGAAGGCATATTTTGCGGGTTAAAGGGACAGAACCCGGTGGATATTGGACATCAGCCTATCGACCAGGCTTTTGGAGGCGCATCCGAATTCAATATTAACCTTTTTGTTCATAAAGAATCATTAGATAGATTTAAGATAGACAGAGAGAATCTTGTGTCGGCAGAGTTAGTAGATAATGAAAAACTAATAAATATGGTAAAAGAGGCAAAGGCAATTATAACTTTTTGAGTAACGGTTCAGCCACTAAGGCACCAAGGCACAAAGGAGAAATGAGAAAGGCAGAAAATAGAAATATGGTTGAACATTTTCCTTTTTAACGTAATAGGAGGCGAGATGCCGAAAACACTGTTCTTAATCAGTCAATCACCGAATAGAGCAGAAAATCTTAACACAGTTTTGGGAGTAATTTCACCCGGGGATGCAATCTGCTTTATCCAGGATGGTGTCTACTTCTCAAATGATGGATTCGTACCAGAGCGACTTAAAAATGGTCTTTCTGAGATTGAGGGAAAAGATGTCAGTATCTATTATCTTGCGCCTGACCTGAAGGCACGTGGTTTAAGTTATGATAAAGAGAAGGTGGATTACGACGGATTGCTTGACTTGATTGAGAAGTATGATAATGTGTTTCATTAAATAAAAAACCTTATAGCGTCACGGCTGCAAATATAAATGAGTTTGAAGAAATAAATTCACCTTTAAATGTAATTTCGAATGAGCATAATTACAATTATCTTTATAGCATTTGGATTGGCAATAGACGCTTTTGCAGTATCTGTCACCAGTGGCATAACGATAAAGAACCTGAGAATAAATAATGCCTTAAAGATTGCAGTATTTTTTGGATTATTTCAGGCTGTTATGCCAGTAATAGGGTGGCTAACAGGGCTTAGCTTGAGAGATTTTATTTCAGGCGTTGACCATTGGATAGCTTTTGGACTTCTGAGTCTTATAGGTTGTAAAATGATTTATGAATCAACAAAGATAGGGTCGAGCAAAAAAGAAATCAACCCACTAAATGTTTACGTTTTATTGATACTATCGATTGCTACAAGTATTGATGCATTAGCCATTGGGGTAAGTTTTGCATTTTTGCAACTTTCTATTGCAACCCCTGTAATTGTAATTGGAACTGTGACATTCCTATTATCGTTTCTTGGTGTTTTTGTCGGTAATAGATTTGGTCACTTTTTTGAGAATAAGATTGAAATCGCAGGAGGTCTCGTTTTAATAGGTATAGGAATAAAAATACTCGTTGAACATTTAGTTTAAATGATTACTTTATTTTCCGATGTATTTTTCCGGTTCTTCCTCAAATTTATCTTTGCAACTAGATGAACAGAAATAATATGTTTCTCCTTTGTGTTCAACGGTCCGTTCCACTGACA
>SOKM01000297.1 GCA_004375785.1 Candidatus Cloacimonadota bacterium
AATATATTATGTATTTTGTCAACAACATTCTATGACCTTTATGCCCGCAATGACATCCTTTTTCTCAGTTAACTCCTTCAGATAATGCTTTTATATAAAATAAATCTTTGTGTCTTTGTGTCTTCGTGGCAAAATTTGCTTGACTTTTAGGAAAAAATATTTTACTCTTTAAATGATGAAAGAAATTGAAAAGATAAAAAAACTTCATAAAATATCAACAGTTTTACTTTCCGAAAAGAAACGGGAAAAGGTCTTAAATGCAATAGTAAGAAATGCAGCTGAGTTCTTTTCTGCTGATGCCTGTTCCATCCTTCTCTTCGATGAAAAGAAGGAATTCCTTCGAATTGCCCATTCATACAATCTATCAAAAGAATATGTTAAAGTGGTAAAGGTTCGTTATGATGAGGGTGTCGCAGGGGAGGTAGCAAGTTCTCAAAAACCCGTAATTATCCCAGATGTTGTGAAACTTTTCAAATCTACGGGAGATAACTTTTCTGTAATGTGGTTTAACAAGGAAGGTCTTATTTCCTGTGTAGATGCCCCTGTTGTCTTGGGAAAAACCTCCATAGGATGCCTGAATCTCTATTACAGAAGACGATATACATTTAGAGAAAGAGACCTTGATTCATTAAGAATTTTCTGTGATTTCTCTGCCATTGCTATCCATAATGCCAATCTCATTAAAAAGATTCAGAGTCAGCTCAAGGAGAGGTCAGCGCTTGAACACATAGGAATTGCCCTTACCTCCACACTCAAACTTTCCGATGTTCTTATGACATTTATTTCAACAGCAGCAGATTTAACCAATACTGAGATGGGAAGTATTATTCTTGTTGATGAAAATGAAAAGAGAATACAGAAGGCTTACAATTATTATAAAAAGAAAAGGAAACTCGAATCTTACGAAAGTACAGCAAGGCTTGATAGAGGAGTTTCAGGAAAGGTTCTTTTAAAAAAGAGGCCTGTTGCCATTCGAGACCTGAGTAAAGAAAATGATGTAAATCCAACTGCTCTGAAGAAGAGAAGAAGGGCGGTACTTGCTGTTCCTGTAATGATGAAGAAAAAAATAATTGCAATTCTCTATGTGGATTCTTCAAAACCCAGAAGTTTTTCAAATAGCGAAATATCACAGGTCACATTTCTTGCGAACCAGGCAGCAGTAGCAATAGAGAATGCAAGGTTATACACGCAGGTAGAACAAAAAATTAGAGACCTTTCCATCTCATATAAAATCAGCCAGACGCTTATTTCAACACTCGACCTTGAAACTCTTCTTTCAAACATCCTTGAGGAATTAAAGAAAACGTTTGGGTATCTTAATCTTGCAATACTTCTGATAGATAGAAAAACAAATAAACTTCTTTTTAAGGCTGCTACGGGTTATCCGGAAAAAATAAAAAAGATGCAGTTAAAGATAGGGAAGGATGGAATTACTGGATATGTGGCAGCAACCGGTGAAACATATTATACACCGGATGTTTCTAAGGAGAAACGTTATATAAAGGGTATACATTCCGTTAAATCAGAGGTCTCTATTCCCCTTAAGATCGGGACACGGACAATAGGTGTGCTTGATGTAGAAAGTAAGGAATACAATGCATTCGATGAATGGGAAATAAAACTTCTATCTGCAATAGCAGCACAGATAGCAAACGCCATAGAGAAATCAAGGCTTTTTGAAGAGACAAAAATACTTTCCTTGACAGACCCCCTTACAGAACTTCCGAATAGAAGACATTTTGATATAATGATAGACGCAGAATTAAAAAGATCCGAGCGTTACAACCGTCCGCTTAGTCTACTTCTTATGGACCTCGATAATTTCAAAAAATATAACGATATGAATGGCCATATTGCGGGTGACAAAGTGCTCATTGAATATGCTAAATTGATGAACTCCAGTATTCGAGATATAGACTTTATCTGCAGGTATGGGGGAGACGAATTCGTCGTTGTACTTCCTGAAACAGATGAATCATTTGCAAAAGCAGTGGCTGAGAGAATAAGGAGGAAGGTTTATAAAACGAGTGAAAAATACGGAATTACTTTAAGCATTGGTGTTGCTTCTTATCCATTAGATGGTGAAGATAAAACAAGTCTTGTAATGGCATCGGATAAAGCCTGTTACATTGCCAAAGAGGAGGGTGGAAATTGTGTGAGATGTCTGCTGGACAAAAAATGAAAATTAGAAGACTAACACTTCTCGATTATGAGAAGATGGCTGAAATATGGAAGCGTTCAGGCCTTCCTTTTAAGCCGAAAGGAAGAGATAGCAAAGCATCAATAAAAAAGCAGATTAAAGAAACACCCGACCTTATTCTTGGTGCTGAAGAGAACGATGAACTCGTAGGTGTAATCGTTGCCTCAACAGAAGGAAGAAAAGGATGGCTCAATCGCATCGCAGTGGTTCCAGAGAAAAGGGGGAAAGGGATTGCAAAAGCACTGATCCGGAAAGCAGAGGAAGCCTTACGAGAAAGGGAAATAAAGATAATAGGACTTTTAATACATAAAAGTAACTCCACTTCGATAAAACTTGCAAAATCTCTTGGCTATATACCCGCTCCAGAAATTTTATATTTAACAAAAAGAGAAAGCGATGATGTATAAGAGAAAAAAGAGATGATAAGTAGATACTTCCATTTTGAAGAAATGGGAACCAACATAAGAACAGAGATAATTGCTGGTTTTACAACCTTTATGGCTATGGCATACATTATTTTTGTTCAGCCAGCAGTGCTCCAGGTTGCAGGTATGGATTTCGATGCCGTTTTTGTAGCAACCTGCCTTGCATCATTCATAGCTACGCTCATTATGGGGCTCTATGCAAATTATCCAATTGCACTTGCCCCGGGAATGGGTGAGAATTTTTTCTTTGTTTATACGGTCGTTTTAACAATGGGGCTAACCTGGCAGGCAGCACTTGGAGCTGTCCTCATCTCTGGTGTAGTCTTTGTAATCCTCACGTTCCTGAGAATAAGGGAGATGATTATCAATGCCATCCCTGCATCACTAAAGCATGGTATTGCGGGAGGTATCGGACTTTTCATCGCTTTTATAGGTTTTATCCAAGCTGGGATAATCATCAAAAGCCCTGGGGGCATTGTCTCTCTTGGAAACCTGCACTCACCTCCTGTTATTCTTGCCGTTATTGGCATCTTCATTATTGCCATCCTCTTAACAAGAAAAATCAAAGGTGGCATACTTATCGGTATAGTTGCTACGGCACTAATAGGTATCCCTATGGGGATTATCAAATTCCAGGGTATTGCAAGCCTTCCACCATCCATTGCACCAACATTCTTCAAACTGGATTTAGTGAGCACGTTTAAACTCGGCGGCATAACAGTCATTTTAATTTTTCTCTTTATGGATATGTTTGATACTATTGGAACGCTTGTTGGCGTTGGAACAGCTACTGGTTTTATAAAGGATGGAAAATTACCGCGAGCGAACAAGGCTTTGCTGGCAGATGCAACAGGAACCGTCTTCGGTGCTGTCTTCGGAACGTCCACTGTAACAAGTTACATAGAAAGCACAACAGGTGTTTCTGCTGGTGGCAGAACGGGTTTTACCAGTGTTGTCACCGCACTTCTTTTCCTCGTAAGCCTCTTCTTTGCACCTATTATAAGAATGATCGGCGGCGGTTTTGAAGTTAGCCCGAATGTCTTTCTCTACCCTGTAACAGCACCTGCCTTGATAATCGTTGGAAGTTTGATGATGAAGACTATTGTCAGAATAGACTGGAAAGACCCTTCTGAATACATCCCTGCATTTCTCACAATTATAGGAATGCCCCTCACATACAGTATAGCAGATGGCCTTGCATTTGGTTTCATCTCATACCCAATTATAAAACTCATCAGCGGTAAAGGAAAAGAGGTGAGCTGGCTCTGTTATCTGCTCGCTCTACTGTTTATTCTCAGATACATCTTCCTCTAAAAAAGTGCACAAGGCACATGTTAAGTAAAGAAGTTCTTATGGAGTGCAACGACGGTGTCGTTGCAAAAGGGCAAAATCACCGATTTTGCACTCCAAAAAATAATACTCCAAAAAATAATAGAAGAAGAGTAAAGGGTAATGTCTGTATCCAAACAGTAATTCTGTCACTTTTATGCTTCAGCTTTAGCTTCTCTTATAGCAATGAGATACAAAGGTTTGCGGATAACCTTTTCAAGGAAGGTGATTACCTTAGGGCAATTGGAGAATATCAAAGAATATCTTTCTTTTCAAGTGATAGCGATTCTGTTGATTTTTCTCAATTCAGAATTGCAGAATGCTACAGAAAACTCAATGATTTTACCAAAGCAAAAAATATATATGATAACCTTTTTCTAAAGGGTGTAAGTAACCCCGAACTTGAGAGCCGTTTAGTTATTACCTCTTCCATATGCGCAATAAATATGGGGGCATTGGAATCTGCACGTTTAACCCTGCTGGAATTGGAAAACAAAGGGGTATCAACCGATTCAATCTATTACCTGCTTGGAATAACCTATCTTAAAGAGAGAAGATGGGAAAATACAGAGGCGGAATTCAATAAGATTACAACTTCAACGCTAAAGGGACACGCTAATCAAATGTTAAAGGAAATTTCTACTCAAGATTTCAAGTCGCCCAAAGTTGCATTACTTCTTTCAACTTTTATCCCGGGTGCAGGACAGCTCTATGCCTCAAGACCCATTAAAGGCATCATTTCTTTCTCTTTGAACCTTTCACTCGGTTATCTAACATATAAGGCTGGAAGGGAAGATAGAAAATTGGATGCGTTCCTGCTCGTCTATTTTGGTCTTCAGAGATTCTACTTTGGAAATCTTGAACAGGCAAGAAAATACTCAACCGAACACAATCAGAATCTCCTTGACAATATCCAGATAGAATAGGAGTGGGGAGATATGATTATACTATACTACATACTTAACGCTCTTTCAAACACCTTTAAAACCACCTTACTCTTCCTCCCTATAATTGTATCCTGTATCGTGATTGAAATGCTCTCAGGCTTTGCCAATAGAAGATTTGGCAGAAGGTTTGGATGGTGTGGAGTCCTTCCCTTGGCTATTATAGGAACACCTATCCATGAATTGAGTCATGCAATTATCGCAATATTAACCGGGCACAGGATACAGGAACTGGCTCTTTTTAGGCCAAATTTTCTTACGGGTGAGCTTGGGCACATAAAACATTCCTGGAATGAAAGAAACCCCATTCAGAAATATATAGGGAATCCGTTAATTGCAATTGCACCTTTCTTTGGCGGTTCACTGGTTCTTTTCCTTCTTACAAAACTTCTTATGCCACAACTTATTCAAGGTAACACATTGCCCATCCTTTCCACTGACATACTTAAAGATTACTCACAATTCAAGACATATCTCAACACGCTTTTAATAAGAACAGCTTTTATGTTGAAAATATTTTTTAACTGGAGAAATCTTTTAAGCATCAGATTCTATATCTATGTAATATTCGCTTTCGGGGTAAGCCTTCATCTTACTCCCTCAAGACAGGATTTTGTTCACTTCTGGTCCTCTCTATTCGGGCTTTTCTTTATCATATTTCTACTGAACCTTATATTCCCCAATCTTGTTCTCTTTCTTGAACTTCACTTTCTCCCTTACCTGTTAAAACTCCACCCCCTTCTTTCCCTTGCTGCCTTCTTCAGCTTCATAAGCGTTCTTTTTGCAGTAGTTCTTTTCTTTATTTGACACTCTCTTCCAATCCCTGTTAATTCTGTTTTTTCCTTGACTATGAGTGCTCTTTGTAGTATATGTCTTCAAATGTAATAGACTACTACCTTCCTAAAATGACAATACGATGAAGGTAATAAAAAATGGATGTTATTTTTAATAGAGCCTGAAAGACTTAATGGAAACATTTACCTATATATTTTTACTCGTCGGTTTAGCTGTTTACCTGGGACACCTCGCTCAAAGGTTGAGACAGCCGCGGATTGTCGGCGAAATTTTAGGCGGGATTATTGCTGGACCTCTTTTTCTCTTTATCGCAGCCTCCCTGTTTCACGAAGGGCACAAAATACATCTTTTTCTATCAACACAATATGCCAGCACCAAGCTCACGTCGCTTGTTGATTTTGCGGGTATAATGATTATGTTCGGTGCAGGACTGGAAACCGATCTCTCTACACTGTTCTCCTCCGCCAGGCACGGACTTTTGACAGCAGTAGGTGGTTTTATCGTTCCCTTCTCACTGGGTGTGGTTGTAGGAAAATATTTACTCCATCTTGAACTTCTTGCTTCCCTCTACATTGGTGCAGCAGTTTCTATAACAGCAGTTGCTCTTAGTGTCGCAACACTTATTCAGTTAAAAAAACTGAAGACAAAGGTTGGAATGACTATTATTGTTGCAGCTGTTCTTGACGACATAATCGGCGTAATGCTCCTTTCGGTTATTATGAATATGACCAGGGGAGAAGGAAGTTTTTCCATTAAACATATTTTTATAATGGTTCTGATTGCTGCAATTTTCGTAGTTTTCAGCGTGTTGCTCGGACACTTCGGAAAAAGATTAAGAAAATATTTTCGTCTAATGATGAAAGTACCCCAGGAGAGGTTTTCTTTTTTCATACTTTTTCTGTTTCTCTTTTCGATAATCTCGCACTTTGCCGGACTCCACCTTGTCATAGGCGCATTTTTGGCTGGTCTCATTCTTGGACCGTTCTTAAAACGTTCAGAAAAAGAGATTTTTAGTAACTGGATATGGGGATTATTTGCACCCCTTTTCTTTGCCTGGGTGGGGTTCTCGGTTCTGTTTTCCTCCAGTGCCTTCGGTATCCCACTGCTTTTAATTGTTGCCACTGCATTCATTGGAAAAATAGTGGGTGCTGGTGCTGGTGCATTTTTTTCAGGGCTAAAACCGGTAGAATCGCTTGCAGTTGGGTTTGGAATGAATGGAAGGGCAGCAGTAGAACTTATAATTGCAGAAATCGCTTTAAGAAATGGTATTATTGATAGAAATATTTTTTCAGCTGTTGTCTTTATGGCAATACTCTCCGCAATCTCAACACCTCTCCTGATGAAACTGTTGGCAAATAAGATTACCACCCCAGCAAGGACAGCAAGAAAATGACGAAGTTCGATGCCTAATTCAATCTTACAATCTTTATTACCTGGGAATTGACCTCTTGATTTATCTTTAAGAAATATGTGCCCTGAGGAAGTGTCTTCCCTTTCTCATCCGTCCCATCCCACCCGAGTGAAACCTTGTTGGACAGCGGTTTTCTGTTGAATAACTCCTTTACTTTTCTACCAGCAACATCATAGATTGATATTTGAAGACGGTTGTCTTTTTTGCAGGATAATGAGATACTAATTCGGTTTCTAAATGGGTTTGGGGAGACAGAAATATTTGGTGTCCATTTTTCATCTTGCTTTCCTTCAGAAATACCTGTCTCAGAAAATTCATAAATCACAAAAGCCTCTCTATTGCATAGATAAATGTAATTGTTATGAAGAGTCAATTTGTTATTATAAACGATACCACTTGTTATTGATGAAGCGATTCGATGAGGAATTATTGGATTAGTCAAATCGAACACTGAGAGGACACCTCGGGACCCATTATTGTAATTACCTATTGTGAATAGCTTATTGGATACAATTTTTATGTCATGTACGTCAGATAGAGTAAATGTTGAAACAATGTAGGGATTGGAAATATCAGAAAGGTTTACCACTTGTGAATGAGTAAGATTAGTGATATAGGCAAAGGTATCATTAGTCGCCATTGCGAGTGGAAATTGGTAAATATCAACTGAACCGATTGGTAAAGGGTTTGATGGATTTGTCACATCAAGTATTTGAAGATAGCTTATGGTATCTACCATACCAACCCAACACAATAGATTATTATAAATGTCGAAATCCGATAGGTATACAGAGTCGCAAGAATATAATATTTGAGGATTGCCCGGTTGGGCGACATCCACAATGTACAGATTTGGATTTGATGCAAAGAGCAAGGAATCGTGGAGGAGCAATCTTTGAATACCTTTAATTGGTAAATGTGATTCATAAATTGGAACCTGCGGATTAGAAATGTTAAAAATGGTAATTCCCGAATTGGAACCCACAAATACATGATTTTCATTACAAGATACATCATTTGCTTCTTTTAGGAGTTGTCTACCGTATATGCCAAGAATTTCTGGATTAGAAGGATTAGAAATGTTAACAACAGCAAGTCCGCCTGCTGCTACATAGGCAAAGGGGTATTTGAGCGAAACACCATGGACAAGTCCATTTGTTCGATACCGACCCAGGAGTTGAAGAATGGAAGGATTGCTCACATCAATGATCTGGGTTCCTTGTATATCGTTTGCAGTGAAGAGAATATTTTCCCTTAGGAACATTCCTTTTGAACTGCCTAGATGGTACGGCATTTCAAAGGTTGAAAGGAAATTGGGAGACATTGGATTGGAGATATCAATGATACACAAAAGTGTATCCTGTGTATAAAAAATGATTGAGTCATTGCCTGTCATTCCATATGAACCATAAAAATCAAAGAAGGGCAAGGAATCTTCAGCAATAAGAAACGCATTTGTTGGATTGGACACGTCAATTATAGAAAGCATAGTCAAATTATTGAAATAATCAAAATTGATAACAAAAATTAAAGAATCTCGCCACGTATGAATGCCAGAAATATCTCGCCATTGACTAAATATATAGTAACCTTCAAATGTCATGGAGCCAAAGGAATCAATGGAAACAATTTTAAGACTATCATAGCAATAGGCATACAGATATTCTTCCCCTATAGCAAGTCCATAATATATGCCTGGAATCGTATCCCGTTTTATGAGTGATTGAGGTGAAGAAAAATCGATGGAAAATATTCCTGAATGACTGGGTTGGTAATAGTAATACGTGCACACGTATGCAATCCAATTTTTGGTATCCATGCACCAGGGATCGGCATTTCCAAGGTAAACGCTGTCCAGAAAAATGGGAAGAGAAGGATCAGAAACATCAAACGTCGCAAGGTGTGCATTTTTAGTCCGGAAATCCTCGTAGCTTACAAGAAGATAATCGGATTCTTTTGCTATGTTTCGTCCAAGATAAGGATAGTTAGTCCAGGGAACATTTGGTATGTTTGTAGCACTATACAGGCAGGGATTTGATGGGTTATGAATATCGAAAACTTTGATCTGTCCGTTATAGCCAGGAAATCTTTCGAAAACATACATATACGCATTGTCCGCTACAACATCACAGCATGCGTTTGCGTAAAGTGTTGAGCCTAAAAGTTCAAATGAGGTAGAGTCTACAAGTGGAAGACATTGATAAAAAGGATTTTTTTCAGGGAAATCTAATTTCTGAGTCAGATGATCTGGATTAAGATTCATCCCTCCCATTAATATAATGCTGAATAAAATGTTTAAAATCATTGTATCACCTCCTGTGATGGTTAAAAGAAATATATCACACTTAGCATTTGTTGTCAACAATTTTTGTCATCCTTTTTTTCTTGACTTATAGGTTCTGTTCTGATAGATATTATTCTATGAAGAGAAAATTCTTCTATTTATTTCTAACCTTTTTTTTAATCTTCATTCTTATTATATCAGTCGTTTTTATAAAGGTTATAAGGCAATCTAAGGAAACCATTGTTAGGCTGCGAAAAGAAAGAGCACCGCAGAAGGTAGAGATTTTAGAAATTCCACTGAAGAAGAAGAAAGGATGGGAACTCTTTGTTAATAAAGCAGATGTGAGGGATATAGTTTTTTTTAACAGGAATTATTACATTGCAACCTCTGGCGGGATTATTCTTCTTTCAGAGGATGGAAAGATACTAAAGGAACTTAATACGACCTGGGGTCTACCGGAAAATAGTTTTCTTCAATTACTTAACACTGAAGACGGTATTTTAGCACTCACCGATGGAGGAAAACTCATCAATCTGAAGAATAAATTCTTCATGGTGTATAATATGAAAAAGGCAGGAAAACTCTCAGGAATTTCAAAAAGAGAGGACGATGTTCTTCTATCTGCCGCAAACGGTATCTACCTTCTCAGAGATGATAAGGTCAATAAGATTGAAGAAATAAAGGATGTAAAAATTACACGACCTTTCTCAGGAGGGATTGCCGCAGGGACAATAAGAGGGAAGGTCTACATTTCAACCCCTACATTTAAGGATAGTATAACAGAAATCGATGCAGTGAACGATATAAAAGAGAAGGATGGGATTTTGTACATTGCAACCCCACTTGGTCTTGAATGTGTGACAGGTGAAGAGAGAAAACTCGAATTGACAGGAGAATTCATAACAACCATTACAGAATATGATGGAAAACTCTGCTGTGGCACATTCGATGGAAGAGTAATTATAGGGAAAAAGATAGACAGGGTTGCGAAGAAAGAGGCTTCCATAAACAGGCTCAGGGTTTTAAACAATAAACTGTTTGCCTTAACAAGCGAAGGTGTTTATCTTTTTGAGAATGAGAAATGGTTTGTTTTCTACAGACCTCCTGCTAAAATCCCCTTAATGTATATTACCTCG
Source organism: Candidatus Cloacimonadota bacterium (assembly GCA_004375785.1). Classification (GTDB taxonomy): domain Bacteria; phylum Hydrothermota; class E44-bin80; order E44-bin80; family E44-bin80; genus E44-bin80. The sequence goes on from SOKM01000297.1 coordinate 10,525, forward strand.
TTAATGAAAACCGGGAGTGAACTTTTCATAGGAACATTTGAAGATGGATGTTTTTCCCTTAGAGCCAATCGCTTACATCGAGTGAATATTGGAAAGAATGTTAATGAGATAAACCAGATAATTAATGTTGAAAACAATTTATTCATTGCTACAAATTCAGGGCTTTTCCTACTGAATCAAAAAGGGGTAAAAAAGATAGAGGGACTACCTTCCCATTTTGTAAGTTCGGTCTTTGTAAAAGGGAAAAAACTTATTGCTGGCACTTCAAAAGGTTTTGGTATAATAGACCTTGCCAATTTTAATATTAAGAATTTTGGTTCTTTTCAGGGACTTATAAATAACAGAGTATATGCCATTACGAATTCAGAAGGTAAAATTATGATTGGAACATTAGGAGGTATATCCATATTTGACGGAAACGCTTTCAAAAACTTTACCTCTGCCAATTCATCTCTTAAGAGCAACTGGATAAACAGTCTTCTCGCAACAGATAAAAGGGTCTATATCGGGACTTACGG
>SOKM01000183.1 GCA_004375785.1 Candidatus Cloacimonadota bacterium
ATGATTTTTAAGAAGTGCGAATAGAAATGGCAAAAAACGCATGCCGTAAATTAATGCTGCGCTGTGAAACCAACGCTTCGCTGTAAACACACGCCTGAGGCTGTGAAATAAATGCTTCGCTGTAATAAGCTTTGTTGGATTTGGTGTTAGAAATGAGTGGAGAATGATTAACCGTGCAGTAACCGTGGCTAAAAAGGAGGTTTAAATGGTTGGAATTGTAGGTTACGGAAGTTATCTGCCGAGATACAGAATTAAGGTAGAGGATATAGCAAATCAGTGGGGAAGAGACCCAGATGTTATTAAAAAAGGTCTCCTTGTAAATGAGAAGACCGTTCCAGGAACTGATGAAGATACCATTACCATTTCTGTTGAGGCGGGGAGAAATGCACTGAAAAGGGCAGGTATTAATCCTAAGTTGATTGGCTCGGTCTATGTCGGTTCAGAATCCCACCCTTATGCTGTGAAGCCTTCGGGGACTGTTGTCGCCGAAGCACTTGGCATTACTCCTGAGGTTCACATTGCAGATTTTGAATTTGCCTGCAAGGCTGGCACGGAAGCAATGTGGGTTGTATACAACGAAGTAAAATCTGGAGAGCTACAATATGGACTTGCAATCGGTACGGATACTTCTCAGGGTGCACCAGGTGGTGCACTTGAATATACTGCTTCAGCAGGCGGCACTGCTTTTATCTTCGGAAAAGAGAATCTTGTTGCAGAGGTGATTGAAACATATTCCTATACTACCGATACACCCGATTTCTGGAGAAGAGAAGGGGCATACTATCCCCGTCACGGAGGAAGGTTCACAGGAGAACCAGCATACTTCAAGCATGTATACAATGCAGGGATTGGAGTGCTTAAGAAAGCTAATCTGAAACCACAAGATTTCACATATGCGGTTTTTCATATGCCTAATGGTAAGTTTCCACAGACGATTGGGAAGAAATTAGGATTTACAAAGAAACAGCTGGTGCCGGGTTGGATAGTCCCATATATGGGAAATACATATTCAGGTTCTTCTCCAACAGGTCTTTCAGCAACCTTTGATGTATCTAAGCCAGGTGACCTTATTCTTATCGTATCTTTTGGCTCGGGTGCAGGAAGTGATGCATTTGTATTCAAGGTTACAGAGAGAATAGATGAAGTGCGTGATCTTGCACCAAAGTTAAAGGAAATGCTTGATGAAAACAAGATTTACCTCGATTATGGAAAATACGCAAAATTCAGAGAAAAAATCATTATGAATGAGTAAGGAGATATAAGACGAGACGTTAATGGAGTAGCAGAGCTTGCTCTGCGTATGCTATTGCGAAACAAGTTTCGCTACTCCAACACAAAGAGAAAGTAACATATAGTTAAAAAATCAATTGGGAGGAAAAGATGAGAGAGGTTTGTATCATAGGTGCAGGCTTAACAAGATTTAAGGAACACTGGAGTAGTTCTTTAAGGGACCTTTTTGTTGAGGCTGCTCTCAAGGCAATTGATGATGCAAAGGTTTCTGAGATTGCTTCAATGTATGTTGGGTCAATGTCGAGCGGGCTTTTTGTTGAACAGGAACATATTGGACCGATGCTTGTTGAGTATCTTGGAGTGAAAAATGTTCCTGCTGTTAGAGTAGAATCAGCCTGTGCGTCAGGTTCATTAGCTTTTCGAATGGGTTTTATTGAAGTTGCTTCTGGGTTGAGTGACATTGTGCTTGTTTCAGGTGTTGAGAAGATGACAGATTGTGAAGATGTGACCAGTGCATTAGCTGCCGCTGCGGATGTAGAAAATGAGGTTTTTTTTGGCGCAACTTTCCCCGCACTCTATGCACTCATAGCTCGGGCACATATGGACAGTTATGGAACAACGAGGGAACAGCTTGCTGCTGTTTCTGTGAAGAACCACAAGAACGGTGCAAAAAACCCTGATGCACAATTTCAGCGAGAGGTAAGTTTGGACGCGGTTCTTAATTCTGTTATGATTGCAGACCCTCTCACGATTCTACAGTGTTCTCCTATAAGCGATGGAGCAGCTGTTATGATACTCGCTCCCCTCGATATGGCAAAGAAAATGACAGATAAGGTTGTGAAGATAACAGGTTCAGGTGCAGCAACAGATACGATTGCACTCCATTCCAGGAAGGAGATTGCATCACTTGATGCTGTAAGACTTTCCGCTGAGCGGGCTTATAATATGGCAAGAAAAAAACCAGAAGATATTGATGTTTGTGAGGTACATGATTGTTTTTCGATTGCAGAACTCGTCGCTATAGAAGAACTTGGTTTTGTAAAAAAAGGCAAAAGTGGTAAGTTTGTAGAAGAGGGCAATACAGAGATAGGAGGGAAGATACCTATCAATACAAGCGGGGGTCTCAAGGCAAAAGGTCATCCTGTAGGTGCGACAGGTATTGCGCAAATTATTGAGATATACAAGCAACTCACCGGTAATGCAGGTGAAAGACAGGTGAAGGATGCAAAGATTGGAATGACTCAGAATATGGGTGGAACAGGTGCATCATCTGTTGTCCATATAATGGAGGTGGTATAATGAGTTCGCCAAAGATCTGGAGACAAAGAATAGAGAGGTATAGATTACTTGGGCAGAAATGTAAGGATTGCGGAAAGGTTCTATTTCCCAAAAGACTTGTGTGTTCAGAGTGTGGTGGCAGGGAATTCGATAAAGAGCCAATGCCAGAAGTTGGAAAGATTATCACCTATACAACCGTCTATTTCGGTCCAAAATTCTTGGAACAAGATATACCATACATCCTTGCAATAATAGAATTAAAAAATGGTGTCCGGATAACAACACAGGTTGTAGATACTGAACCGAAAGAAGTCAAAGCCGGAAAAGAAGTCAAATTTGTTTTCAGAAAACTGAAGGATGAGGGTAAAACCGGCGTAATCATTTACGGCTACAAAGCACAACTCTGCTAACCACAGCGAAAAAGGTTGTTTAAGGATAAAGGATAAAGGTTAAAGTAAAAAGTATAAACAAATGCTGTGCTGTAGATAAAACGTTCCCTACGGTTCAGCGTTTGCTCATCTAAAAGTTTTTTTACAATTTTTCATTTTTTACTTGACAAATAACGATTTTAATGTTATATTAATTACAAATGAATAATAATTACAGAAAAGTTTCTAAGGAAATGATGGAGAGGTTGAAGAAAAAGGGAGTGAGATTGACACCACAAAGACTTGCAGTTATAGAGTTTCTGAAGGTGCATAAAGGTCATCCATCTGTAGACGAAATTTACTATGCAATAAGAAGAAAGTATCCTTCGATTTCTCCTGCTACTGTTTATTCAACACTGCAGATGCTCAAAGAAATGGGAGAGATTCAAGAATTACACATAAGAGCAGATAAAGCGTCTTTTGACTACAATCCCCAACCACACCATCATTTTCTTTGTAGAATTTGTGGAACAATAATGGATGTCGAGGTTGATTGCCCTATAAGAAATAGGAAAACAATTGGTGGGCACAAGGTAGAAAAAGTAAAGGCTTATCTTTTCGGGGTCTGTTCAGAGTGTTTAAAGCAAGAGAGCGAAGCTAAAGAAAGCTCATAAAGACTCATAAGGAAAAAAAAGAAGGAGGAAGAATGAAAGAAAAAGTAGAGGCTGCGTTGGAGAAGATTAGACCATCTCTGCAGGCAGATGGAGGTAACGTTCAGTTGATAGATGTAACGGATGATGGTGTGGTAAAGGTAAAATTAATTGGAGCTTGCGCTGGGTGTCCAATGAGCCAGATGACTCTTAAGGCTGGTATAGAAAAGATGCTAAAAGAGGAGATTCCAGGGATTAAAGAAGTTGTTTCCGTTTAGTAGAAAAACTCTGAAAGTTTTGTCAAGGGTGTAATCAGGTATTAAAACAGGAGGGAGAAATGACCGGGAGACTGCAGGTATATAAATGCGAAGTCTGTGGTAACATGGTTGAGGTTATTCACGAAGGTGCAGGAGAGCTTGTTTGTTGCGGACAACCGATGAAACTCTTCGAAGAGAAGACAGAGGAGCAGGAGGGAAAAGAAAAACACGTTCCCGTTGTAGAAAAGATTGATAATGGAATCAAGGTAAAGGTAGGCTCTGTTCCCCATCCTATGGAGGAGAAACATTATATTGAGTGGCTCGAAGTTATTTCGGACGGTAAAGCTTACAGGCAGTTTCTTAACCCTGGCGATGCTCCTGAGGCATTTTTCGATATAGAAGCCGAGAACATCACAGTCAGGGAATACTGCAATGTGCACGGACTGTGGAAGTCAACAAGTTAAAAGGAGGTAATGATGGAATTAAAAGGAAGCAGAACCGAGAAGAATCTTCTTGCTGCTTTTGCAGGGGAATCTCAAGCAAGGAACCGCTACACATACTTTGCATCTAAGGCAAGAAAGGAAGGTTATGAGCAGATAGCTGCCATATTTCTGGAGACAGCAGACAATGAGAAGGAACACGCAGAGCGAGAGTTCAAATTTCTGAAGGGTGGGGATGTAGAGATATCCGGCTCATTTCCTGCAGGTGTGATTGGTGATACAAAAACCAATCTCAAGGCATCGGCTGCTGGTGAACACTATGAATGGACCAAAATGTACCCTTCATTTGCAAATGTTGCCCAAGATGAAGGATTTGATGAGATTGCTGCAGTATTTGGGTCAATCGCAAAGGCTGAACAGGCACACGAAAAAAGATATCTAATGCTGCTTAAGAATCTCGAAGAAGGAAAGACGTTCAAACGAGACAAAGTTGTTAAGTGGAAATGCCGAAATTGCGGGTACGTCCATGAAGGGACTGAGGCTCCAAAGGAATGTCCTGCCTGTGCTCACCCACAAGCCTATTTTGAACTCTGGTGTGCAGGTTATTAAATTTCATTTTCGCTCTCATCTCCTCTGAGAAGGATGTCGCCGAGGGAGGTGGGATTTGTAACAAAAAATAAATAATTTAGAATTGAAGGCAGAGGATTTTAATTATTAGAATCCTCTGTTTTAAGATGTTAGGTCAAGATGAGATTGTGTAATCAGGACAGTTTTTAAAGGAGGTAAAATGGATGAAATAAGTCCTGTTGTTATGGCAGCCATAAAGGTGGCAATACAGATGGAAAAAGATGGAAAACGCTTTTATCAAGATGCAGCTCAGAAAACAGAGAATGAAGTTGGTAAGAAAATGTTTAAATCGCTGGCTCAGGATGAGATTACTCACCTTGACACTTTTCAGAAAATGTTTGATACAATCACCGGATCAGAGGAGTGGCGTGAACTTGCAGAAGGTCTACCAAAAGTAGGGAAAATCCCAGTTTTTGAAGGAGAAATAGAGAAAAAAGCAAATGCAAATCTAAGTGATCTGAATGCAATAAGGGTAGCTATGGATAATGAAAGAAAGTCAATCGACCATTACAAAAAAGCCGCAGAAGAAACTGAGGACCCACTTGCTGAAAAGATATTTAACAAGATAAGAGAAGAGGAAGAGTACCATTACGACTTACTCCAGGTACAGCGTGATTACCTTACAAAGTCTGGATTCTGGATTGATATTGCAGAGTTCCGAATGGACGCCAAGTATTAATCCTTCCATTTTATTGTTATGGGATTAAAGTCGATTGTTAACAGTAATATTTATAGAGATGTATTTGAGCATCTCTTCGATGGTCTATATTTCTGTGACCTAGAGAGAAAGATTATTTTCTGGAATAAAGGAGCTGAGAAGATTACGGGATAGAGTGGAAACTCTTGTAAAAAGGGCAGACCAACTGATGTTTCAAAGTAAAACTTACGGCCGTAACCGTGTAACAGTAAAGTCATAAGTCGAGTAATTTTAGACTTAAACGAAAGAAAGGAGATGTTTTATGATTGCAAGAACGATTCTCTCCATCCTGTTTTGCCTTTTTATAGTTTTCAATCTTACAGCAAAAGAATGTGTGGATTGCCACAAAAAAATTACTTCAGGGATTGTATCAGACTGGAAGTTGAGTAAACATAGCGAAAATGGGATTTACTGCTCAGTATGCCACGGGGACAAACATAGTTCAGTCAAAGATGTAGTGATGGTAAAAATTCCTACCCCAGAGACATGTTCAATGTGCCATAAAGAGAGGGTAGAGCAATTTAAGAGTGGAAAACATGCTTTAGCGTGGAGTGCAATGAAAGCAATGCCAACAACTCACTGGCAGCCAATGGTATTGATGGAAGGGATGAAGGGATGTGGAGGTTGTCACAAGATTGGATTAAAGACTGAGGATGAAATAAAAGAATTGAAAAAGAATGGTGAAGGGTTCGGGCTTGCTTCGTGCGATGCTTGTCATACAAGGCATATTTTCTCTGTTAAGGAAGCCCGTCAACCTCAGGCATGCCAGACCTGTCATATGGGTTTTGACCATCCGCAGTGGGAAATGTACTCATCTTCCAAACATGGGGTTCGATTTTTGCTGAAACAGAACAAAACGCTTCCTGAAACAGTAGCAGCACCTACCTGTCAGACCTGTCATATGCAAAAAGGCAATCACGCTATCAGAACAGCTTGGGGGTTTCTTGCTGTAAGACTGCCAATGCCAGAAGACAAAGAGTGGGCAGAAGACCGTACCACCATTCTTAAAGCCCTCGGAGTACTCGACCCCCTTGGCAACCCAACCCCAAGATTTGACATGGTGAAAAAAATTGATCTCGCACGACTTACTCAAGAAGATTGGCAAAATGAACGGGAAAAAATGTTAAAAACATGTAATCAATGTCACTCTAAAAATTTTGTAAAGGCTGAACTTAAGAAAGGCGATCAGATGATTAGAGAAGCTGACCATCTGATGTCTGAGGCAATTGGGATGGTTGCTAATTTATACAAGGATGGTTTTCTTAAAAAACCCTCTTTTTATAAATTTAATTTTCCTGACTTGCTTACATTTTTTGACGCCCCTACTAAGATTGAACAGAGACTCTTTATAATGTTTTTTAAACACAGAATGAGAACTTTTCAGGGGATATTCCACGCCAATCCTGATTATGCATTATGGTACGGGTGGAGTGAAATGAAACAGGATCTAACAGAGATAAAAACGATGGCTGGGGAGTTAAAGAAAAACCACTCACATCGTTAACAACGTTTGGAAATATTATGATTAAATATGAAAAATCGCTATCAAATCTTGGTGGTGTTACTTCTGCAAAAGTGAATCTCGGGAACGAGAAAGCAGTAGTAGAGTATAATCCTGTAAAAGTTAAACTTCTCGATTTAGAGAAAGCAGTTTTAGATGCAGGTTACGGGATAATAAATGAGAAAGTTATAATTAGAATTGGTGGAATGACCTGCGCTATGTGCGTGAAGACAATTGAAAACGCACTCAAAAAATTGGATGGAATACTTGATGTTAATGTAAATCTCAGTGCTGAAAAGGCATATATAACCTACAACTCCAAAGGAACGTCAGTCACTGATATGAAAAAAGCCATTGAGAATACGGGTTATCAATATCTTGGTGTAGAGGGAGAAGAGATTGAAGATTTGGAAAAGAAGGTAAGGGAAAAAGAGTTACGGGAAAAGAGGAACAGATTCATTGTAGGTTTTGCAATCGGAATTCCGTTGATGATTCTTATGTATCTGCCTTTACATTTTCCCTTTCCAATTGCATATTTTATGCTCATAGTCTCGACACCTGTGTTTATTTATGTAAGTTATCCTATATTCAGAGCAGCCTATCGGGCTCTTAAGAACAGAAATCTCAATATGGATGTTATGTATTCTATGGGGATAGGCGTTGCATATGTTGCAAGCATCTTGGGAACCTTCGAGCTCTTACTTTCAAAAGAATTTCTATTTTATGAAACAGCAGTTATGCTTGCCTCGTTCCTTACTTTTGGACGATATTTAGAAGCGAGGGCAAAGGGAAAAACATCAGAAGCAATCAAGAAACTTATGGGGCTGCGACCAAAAACCGCTATTATTGTTCGCAATAATGATGAAATTGAAGTTGCTATTGAAGATGTTCAAATAAATGATATAGTTGTTGTGAAGCCAGGAGAAAAGTTTTCTGTTGATGGAGATGTTATCGAAGGCGAAAGCTATGTAGATGAATCAATGATTACAGGAGAGCCTATCCCAACATTAAAGAAAAAGGGTGATAGAGTTGTTGGTGGAACACTTAATAAAAACAGTGTCATCAAATTAAAAGCTACAAAAATAGGAAAGGATACTGTTCTTGCCCAAATCATAAATCTTGTTGAGAAAGCTCAAGGGTCAAAACCGCCGGTTCAGAGAATCGCTGATAGAGTTGTAAGTTATTTCATTCCTACAGTATTATCAATTGCAATCCTATCCTTTGTTTTCTGGTACATCATTTTAGATAGCACTCTACTTTTTGCCTTAACCCGTTTAATATCAGTTTTGGTTATTGCCTGTCCTTGCGCTCTTGGACTTGCAACACCCACGGCTGTAACTGTTGGTATTGGTCGTGGAGCAGAACTGGGTATTCTTATTAAGAAAGGTGAAGCACTTGAAATATCTCAAAGACTTACAACAATAGTATTCGACAAAACAGGAACACTCACCAGGGGAAAACCGGAAGTTACAGATATTATTAGTATAGGAATTGATGATAAAAATTTGCTGAGATTGGTAGCCAGTGTTGAGAAGAATTCACAACACCCTCTTGCAGAGGCGATTGTGAGAAAGGCTCAGGAAGAAGATATAGAACCCGAGGAGAGTGTGGGTTTTGATACATTTGAAGGAAAGGGTGTAATAGCGAAAGTCGAAGGTAAAGATGTACTTATAGGAAATAGAGTTCTCTTGAAAGAAAGGAATATTTCATATCCTGAAGAGATTGAGGAGAAGGCATTTCAGCTTGAAAGTGAAGGAAAAACAGTGATATTAATCGCTCTTACTAATAATATTTGTGGTATAATTGCTATTGCTGATACATTAAAAGATGAGACAAAAAATGCTATTAGAGTACTTAAAAAGATGAGATTCATCCCCATTATGATTACAGGTGACAATAAGAGGACAGCAGATGCAATAGCAAAGCAGATTGGAATTAAAAACGTATTAGCTGAGGTTTTACCGCAGGATAAAGCTAATGAAGTAAAGAAACTCCAGAGAAAAGGTGAAATAGTAGCTTTTGTGGGAGACGGGATTAACGATGCACCAGCACTTGCACAGGCGGATGTGGGTATTGCAATCGGTAGTGGAACGGATGTCGCAATAGAGAGTGGTGAAATTGTACTTATAAAGGATGATCTTAAGGATGTAGCTGCAGCAATCCAATTGAGTAAGAAAGTAATGTCCAGGATAAAGCAAAACCTGTTCTGGGCTTTTGCCTATAATACCGCACTGATTCCTGTTGCAGCAGGAATACTATATCCCTTTTTTAGAATTGGTTTTAAGCCTGAATTTGCAGGTCTTGCCATGGCTTTAAGTTCTGTGACAGTTGTAACTCTATCTCTGATGTTAAAAAGATATGTCCCTCCTGTAAAAAAGAAAGGATTGAAGAGATAAATAATTCTTTTCTTGACAAAGATGGTTTTCTATTATAATCATTATTTACATTATCTGTCGTAACTGTATCAAGAAAATAAAAAGGAGGAATTAATATGGAAATAAATGAAGCTCTTAAAATGAAAATAAAGGAACTTATGAAAATGTTGCACGCAGGCGAATCCCCGGAAAAAGTAAAGGAAAGGTTCAAGGATGCCCTCAAAGAGACGACACCTGAGATGATTTCTAAGGTGGAAGAAGAACTAATAAAGGAGGGAATGAAAAGGGATGAAATAAGAAAACTCTGTGATATCCATCTTGCTATTTTTAAGGAGAGCCTTGAAAAGGTAAAATTGGATGTTGCCATTGGCCATCCTATATATATATTTATGGAAGAACATAAAATTCTCTTGAAAACCCTTGATGAACTCAAAGATATCTGGGCAAAGATTAAATCACAAGAAGATTTAAAAAGTGATTCGGATAAATGGAATAAATTGAGACATATAGCAGCCGCATTTATGGAAGCGGAGAAGCATAATGTAAGAGAAGAAAATGTTCTTTTTCCATACCTTGAGAAAAAAGGGGTTACTGAACCACCAAAAGTGATGTGGGCAGAGCATAATGAATTAAAGGAACGGAAGAGAAGGTTTCTTGAAATAGTAAATTCTTATAAAAGTAAAGATTACGCTCGTTTTGTAAAGGAACTTGATGAAATAATAAATTATATTATTGTTACCCTTGGAAGCCATATCTATAAAGAGGATAATATTCTATATCCCACAGCGATAAGGTTAATAAATGGGGATGAATGGAAAGATATAAAAAAGGAATGTGATGAACTCGGTTACTGTTGCTTTACACCAGAGGATATTATAAAAAAAGAAGAGGGAGAAGACAAAAAAGTGGAGGGAAAAGTGGAAGATGGAAAAATAGTATTTGAAACAGGAACAGTTTCAAAAGATGAATTAGAAGCAATCCTTGATACTATACCGTTTGATATCTCTTTTGTAGGCGATGAGGATACTGTTCGATATTTCAATAAATCAGAGGAGAGAATATTTCCACGAACAAAGGCTGTTATTGGTCGCACTGTCCAGCAATGCCATCCCGAGAAAAGCCTCCATCTTGTAAATCAAATCATCGATGATTTCCGTCAAGGTAAGAAAGATGTGGCTGAATTCTGGATTACTGTGAATGAAAGACTGATTCATATTAGATATTTCCCTGTTAAAGATAAGGATGGTAAGTATCTTGGCACAATGGAAGTATCGCAGGATATAACGGATATTAAAAAAATAGAGGGAGAAAAAAGACTCCTATGATAAATATGTTATTCCTTACTCTTCCTCTCCCTCTCCCTTGAAGGGAGAGGAAAGAGGTGAGGGTGATATATATGTTTAATCTGTGTCTATCTGTGGCTTAAAAACAAAGGTCAAAATATATGCGAACATTAAAATTAAAGAAGGAAAGTCTCGATACATTTCTTTCGAAGGTCAGTAAACTTGGCGAACTCTGGGGACCGAGGGAAAAGGGTGAAGTATACATATATGATAGGATAGATGACTTAAAAGATTTGGTAAAGGAACAGGTAACTACTTTCCTTCCAATAAAGAAGC
>SOKM01000123.1 GCA_004375785.1 Candidatus Cloacimonadota bacterium
GAGCAGGTTAATAAGCCTGTTCTTGTTATTTCGCACAATAAAACACTTGCTGCACAGCTTTACGGAGAGTTCAGAACTTTTTTTCCCGAGAATGCAGTCGAATATTTTATAAGTTACTACGATTATTATCAACCCGAAGCTTACCTCCCTGAAAGAGACCTCTATATAGAGAAGGATGCGTCAATCAACGATTTGATAGAGGAGTTGAGACTGCGGGCAACAACTTCACTTTTAAGCAGAGAGGATTGTATAATAGTTGCGAGTGTTTCTGCAATATACGGATTGGGTTCTCCTGAAGACCATAGCGCAATGATTGCTATATTTGAAAGAGGAGAGGAATTTGAAAGAGAAAAGATACTTAATAAATTTGTTGAGATACAGTATACACGAAATGATATAGACTTTTCAAGAGGGACATTCAGAGTGAGAGGGGATACGGTTGAGGTATATCTTGCTTACGAAAAAAAAGGAATAAGGCTCAAACTATGGGAAGATGAAATTGAGAAGTTAGAGATATTTGACCCGGTTTCCGGAAACACATGGGAAAAAGTTGAAAGGGTTGCAATATACCCTGCTAAACATTTTATTACTCCTTATTCAAGAGTACAGAAAGCAATAAAATCCATTGAGAAGGAGCTTGAGGAGCAGTTGATTGAACTGAGAAAGGAAAGTAAGGAACTTGAGGCACACAGGCTTGAAACAAGGACAAGATACGACCTTGAAATGTTAAAAGAGGTAGGTTACTGTTCTGGTGTGGAGAATTATTCAAGGCATCTTAGTGGACGAAAGCCGGGGGAGAGGCCATCCTGCCTGCTCGATTTTTTCCCTGATAGTTTCCTGACTATTGTCGATGAATCTCATGTCGCTTTTCCACAGATAAGAGGTATGTATAACGGCGACAGGTCAAGGAAGGAAACGCTTGTGAAATATGGATTCAGGTTGCCATCTGCCCTTGATAACCGACCTTTAAGGTTTGACGAGTTTGAAAAAGAGGTAGATTATGTAATATGTACCTCCGCAACCCCGTCTGAATATGAAATTAAAAAAAGTAATGGTGTTGTTGTTGAACAGATTATTAGACCTACCGGTCTTGTTGACCCTGAAATTGAAGTAAGACAAACAAAAGGACAGACAGACAGCCTTATTGAAGAGATCAGAAAAAGGGTTGAAGTAGACGAAAGGGTGCTTGTTACAACATTGACTAAAAGGATGGCGGAAGACCTTGCAGATTATCTCAGGGATATGGGAATAAAGGTTAAGTATATGCATTCAGAAATTGGTGCGATTGAAAGAGTGGAAATATTGAGAGGATTAAGATTGAAAGAGTTTGATGTGCTTGTTGGGATAAATCTTTTAAGGGAGGGACTCGACCTGCCCGAGGTTTCACTTGTTGCTATTCTTGATGCAGATAAAGAGGGATTCTTGAGGTCTGAAACCTCTCTTATACAGGTTTCAGGTAGGGCTTCAAGGAATGTTAGCGGTAAAGTTATAATGTTTGCAGACAGATTTACAGAGAGTATTAAAAACACTATTAAAGAGACAAATAGAAGGAGAGAGATTCAGGAGAAGTATAACAGGAAGCATAATATTTCCCCAAGGTCTATTGTAAAAAGTATAGATGAGGTATTAAAAACCACAGCTGTTGCAGATACGAAAGAGAAGGAATACCAGAAAGAAAAGGAAGAGGAGCAGTTTACCTCAAAGATAGACATAATAGAGCGAATTACACAATTGGAGTACAAAATGAAAAAGGTAGCAGAAAACCTTGAGTTTGAAGATGCTGCGTTTTTCAGAGATAAAATAAAACTCCTTGAGAAAAGGTTACGACAAAAGATGAATTAAAAATGTAGCTGCAGACTTTGTTAAAAATTTCACAAAAAAATACTTGACTGATGTTTACAATTATGTTAAAAAGACTTAAATTTTTGAAAGAGAATTATGTGAATATGTATTGTCAGGAGGGAATATGAGATTAAAGACATTCAAACAGGGTATCCATCCAAAATACTTTAAAGAATTAAGCAGTAAAGAACCTATAAAAAAGTGCCCTTTTCCTAAAAGGGTAGTCATACCACTGTCCCAGCATACGGGTGCTCCCTGTAAACCTCTTGTTGAAAAAAAGGATAAAGTCGAGAGGGGACAGAAGATAGGAAAAGCGGATGGATTTATTAGTGCACCTGTGCACAGTCCGGTCACAGGAACAGTAAAATCTATTGATAAGCAACCTTTCCCAAGATTCAAAAGTCTGGATGCAATAGTAATAGAAAGGGATGAGAAGAGCGAAGGAAAGGAATGGAAAAAGGGAATTCTTGATTTGGAGAAGATTAGTCCGGATGAAATAAGAAAAAAGGTGAGAGAGGCAGGAATCGTTGGACTTGGTGGTGCTGCTTTCCCCGCATCTGTGAAGATTTCTCCGCCAAAAGAGAAACCAATTGACACAATTATCCTTAACGGCTGTGAATGTGAACCCTATCTTACTGCAGACCACAGGATTATGCTCGAATACCCGGATGACTGCATTCTTGGTTTGAAGATTATTATGAAAACCGTTGGTGCAAAAAAAGGTATAGTGGGAATAGAGGTTAATAAAATGGATGCTTATAATCTTTTCTGTGGGAAGACAAAAGATGAGGAGAATATTGATGTTGAACTCGTTCAAGTAAAATATCCTGAAGGTGCAGAGAAGATGCTCATAAAGGCGATACTTTCAAGAGAAGTGCCAGCTGGTGGACTCCCTATGGATGTTGGAGTTGTTGTCCATAATGTAGGAACAGCTGTTTCAATTACTGAGGCGATAAGGGATGATAAACCTCTTATAGAAAGAGTGGTAACTGTTACAGGCAAAGGTATAAATAACCCTGGTAATTTCCTTGTTCTTATAGGAACACCTTTTAGTGATGTAATAGAAGCGGCAGGTGGAATGAAGGATAACGCCGCAAAGATTATTATGGGTGGACCCCTTATGGGAATAACTCAGTCAACTCTCGATGTTCCTGTTGTTAAAGGAACATCAGGTATCCTCGTTCTTACGGAGGATGAAACAGATATTGAGGAAGAGGTAAACTGTATAAGATGTGCTCGATGCGTTGACCATTGTCCTATGTACCTTATACCTACAGAATTCGTTAAATTGGTAAAAGGCGAGGCATGGGAAAGATTGAATAGTTATCATTTAATGGATTGTATAGAATGCGGCTGTTGTGCATTTGTATGTCCTTCGAAGATTCCTATTGTTCAATATGTAAATGTCGGTAAATTGGCTTTGGTAAATATAAAGAGCAAGAAAGGATAATATGATGAAAGATAACTTGATTATCTCTATATCTCCACATCGAAAGGAAAAGGCAGATACACCAAGGGTGATGAGAGGGGTGGTTTATGCACTCATGCCTGCGGTCATTGCAAGCATATATTACTTCAAACTGAGGGCATTCCTTCTTATTATTGTATGCATTGCAGGGACAGTCTTAACTGAAGCGGTATTTCAGAAATTGAGAAGAAGACCCATAACAATAAAAGATGGTAGTGCACTTCTAACAGGTCTTTTGCTTGCACTTGTCCTTCCTCCTTCCCTCCCGCTCTGGGCAGGGTTTCTTGGCGCAGTAATGGCAATTGTCATAGGGAAGCAGATATTTGGTGGGCTTGGTCAGAATATCTTTAATCCTGCTCTCATTGGACGTGCCTTCCTGATGGCTACATTCCCAGTTATGCTTACAACATGGATTAAGCCCGGTATATTTGATGCCGTAACTACTGCAACCCCTCTATCTTTGTTTAAATTCGACCATAATGTTGTTTCTACGCTTTACCTTCTACTTGGAAACACAGGTGGTTCTCTTGGAGAAACCTGTGCAATAGTACTCATCATTGGTGGAATATTTTTACTTATAAAAAAATATATGGATTGGAGAATACCCCTGAGTTATATTGGAACAGTTCTTATTCTTACTACTGTTCTGTATCTTATAAAACCTGCTCAATACGCATCGCCTCTGTTCCATCTCTTTGCGGGTGGTCTGATGTTAGGAGCACTGTTTATGGCGACTGACCCTGTTACTTCACCAATCACAAAAAAGGGGCGGTACATCTTTGGAGTCGGGTGTGGTTTTCTTGTAGTAATAATAAGGACATGGGGAGGATTACCCGAGGGCGTAATGTATTCCATACTCTTGATGAATGCATTCACCCCTTTAATAAATCGTTATACTGTCCCTGTTCAGTTTGGAGGGAGGAAAAAATGAATATATCAGCACATATGATTATTGTCTTGACTGTTGTCTCTCTCTTTTCAGGTTTATCCCTCGTCTATATGAACGAGTATGCGGAACCGTTGATAAAGATAAATCAAGAAAAAGCCATGAAGGAAGCAATATTTAAGGTTCTTCCGGATGCAAAGGATGTGGAGAAGATAGAACAAGATGGAAGGGTGATTTTCAAGACGGTCAACGAGGCTGGAGAACTTGTAGGTTACGCATTTGTTGCTGAAGGAAGTGGATACCAGGGTATCATAAAGATAATGGTAGGAATAAATCCGGAACTTGAGAAACTTACAGGCATAGATATTCTTGAATCCGTTGAGACCCCAGGATTGGGAGCAAAGATTACACAAGACGATTTCAAAAGTCAGTTCAAGGGCATTTCTGTTTCACCTGGAATTGAGTACATTAAGGCTAAAAAACCTGAAAAACCTAATGAAATCCAGGCTGTAACGGGAGCAACGGTTTCTTCAAGGTCTGTTGTAAACATACTTAATACTACTGTCAAGGAGATTAAAGAGATTGTTAAGAAAATAGAACCGAGTGGGGAGGGTGAAAATGAGTAGTGTTAGACTCTATACGGAATTCTTCAAAGGTTTCTGGAAGGATAATCCTGCTTTCAGACAACTACTCGGGATGTGTCCTTTACTTGCAGTTACCACATCCGTGCTCAATGGTATTTCTATGGGAATCGCAATGACATTTGTTCTTGTCTGTACGAGTATCGTTGTTTCACTGATAAGAAAGATAGTGCCGAACCAGGTAAGAATTGCTACCTTTACAATTATAATAGCGACATTCGTTACTATAGCAGACCTTTTCTTAAAGGCAAGATTTCCTCCCATCAGTAAGG
This sequence comes from Candidatus Cloacimonadota bacterium, assembly GCA_004375785.1. GTDB lineage: Bacteria > Hydrothermota > E44-bin80 > E44-bin80 > E44-bin80 > E44-bin80. The sequence continues at coordinate 5,110 of SOKM01000123.1, forward strand.
CACTTGGACCCTATATTCCTCTCATCGTTGTAAACTGTATAATTCTTGGAAGGCAAGAGGCTTTTGCAAAGAAGAATCCTCTGGGCAGGTCTTTCCTTGATGCGCTCGGAATGGGTTTTGGTTTCACACTGGCACTTTTACTTCTTGGAGCAATCAGGGAGTCACTTGGTTCAGGAAGCATCCTCGATATTCAGATACTCGGAACCTGGTTTGAGCCCTGGGTGATAATGATTTTGCCAGCTGGTGCTTTTATTACACTCGGGTTTCTTATTGCATTAATGAATCTGATTGACGAAAGATTGAAAAAGGCTGCATAAGGAGGCGAAATGAACATAATCCTTATTTTCATTGCTGCTACAATAGTAAACAATATAGTATTAACATACTTTCTTGGTATCTGTCCATTTCTTGGTGTATCCAGTAAGATTGAATCTGCCATCGGAATGGGGCTCGCAGCGACATTTGTGATGACTCTTGCTGCAACAGTTACCTGGCTTATCTACCATTATATACTGGTGAGATTCAATGTACCTTTTCTTGAGTATGTTTCCTTTATCCTTGTAATTGCCGCTCTTGTTCAAATAGTAGAGATGTTTATCAGGAAAACCAGTCCTGAGCTATACAGGGCACTTGGTATCTATCTGCCGCTTATTACAACCAACTGTGCAATTCTTGGATTGACCCTCTTTATGGTTCTAAGGGAATATAATTTTCTTGAAAGTGTAGTCTTCGGTTTTGGTTCTGGAGTTGGTTTCACACTTGTTCTTCTCATTATGGCTGGTATAAGGGAAGAATTGGAATTCGCAGATGTGCCTGAAGCATTTAAAGGAGCGCCAATAACACTCATCATATCGGGTCTTCTTGCACTTGCATTTATGGGGTTCTCAGGAATCATCAGTACCTCATAAACATAATTGCAAAATGAAAAATTATCAATTAAAAATTAGCAATGTAGAACAAGGAATCATTGCGAGAATGCTTTCATATTCACAAATAAAGCTAAACCATGGAAGAACAGGCGAGGCTTCCAGCCTCGCATCGAAAAGGTAGCCGCAGGCTTTAGCCTGCGTTAATTCAATGCAACAATGCAAAAAGTTAAAGAGAGAATGTATAAAAGTTAAATGTTTAAGGAGTTGGAAAGATGAACATTATAATAATATCAACAATAGCGATGGGGGGATTAGGCCTATTCTTCTCAGTGATACTTGCCATTACAAATAAGAAACTTTATGTAAAAGAAGACCCGAAAATAGAAAAACTACTTGAGGAATTACCAGGTGCAAATTGCGGCGCTTGCGGAAATGCAAGTTGCCATGACCTTGCTCAAAAGATTGTCAAAGGAGAGGCAGAACCGAACTCCTGCCCTGTAGCAGACAGTGAAATATCAGGGAAGATTGCGAACATTCTTGGCGTGGAGAGTAAAGAGGTAATTACCAGGGTTGCAATTGTTCACTGCGGTGCAGATGAGATAAAAAGAAAGAAAAGAGCTGTTTATATTGGTGGGGAAACCTGTAGGGTTGCAGATATTGTTGGTGGAGAGATTGCCTGTTCATATGGTTGTTTAGGTTACGGAGATTGCGTTGATGTCTGTCTTTTTGATGCTATTGAGATGATTGATGGTCTTCCTGTTGTTGATTTGGTGAAATGCACAGCCTGCGGTCAATGTGTAGAAGTATGTTCGAGGAATATTATTTCCCTCGAAACTTTTGATAAGAAAAGTCTTCCCGCTACGATAGCCATTGCTTGCAATAATCCGGATAAGGGTGCAGTTGTGAGAAAGATATGTGAGGTTGGATGTATCGGTTGTAGTCTATGTGAAAGGAATTGTGAGGATGGTTCTTTCTATATGGAAGGAATGTTAGCATTGATAGATTATAGTAAGGTCTATAACTGTGAGCACTGGGACCTTGTAATAGAAAAATGCCCCACAAATACAATCCAGAGATTAGCAAAGGAATCGAAGGTATTGGTGTAGCCGCTAATCCCCTCTAAATACTACAAGTAAACCGGAGGTTTGCCATGTCCATAATAAGTTTAAGCCTAAAATTTTCAATCGATTGTGCACATTGCGGCGAAACCCTACCCATTAATAAAGCGGCGGAAAAAATTTTATGTGACAGGTGCGGCGAGGAGACCTTAACCCCACTAGTCCTGTGGCAGAAACTTGTAACCGAACATTTGGTAGACGCCAGTACCTTAAAACCTGAAACCGATACTTGGGCAAATGGTATGTTAGCTGGTGTCGGCAGCTATAGCATGGTGTTTGGAAACATGTTGCCACGCTGCACTGACGGCTGCGGTGCTATATGGCCGCTTGATAGTGTGCTTGAGATTGCTGAAAAAGAGCACACCGAGTTTTGCTGTACCGGGTGCGGTAAAATCTGGAGTGTGCGTAAACCACCTGAATGGTTTGACAAAGTGATACCCTATGCCAAATTCCTGGTTGGGGAGGAATCGCCCGGCGATACAGGTGGCAAGATTGAAGGCGGTGAAGAAGGGATAAGCATTCATTGTTACCATTGCGGCGGATCGCTGTCCCTTGACGGTTCGAGTCGCAAAGTCACCTGTCAATATTGCGGACAGGATTTGCTGATTCCAGATGATATTTGGTCGCGTCTTCATCCGGTTACTGCGGCTCGCCCCTGGTTTATCCTCCTTGACATGGGAGAAAACGTGGACCTCTTGCCGTATGACATTGATGATTTTATTGATCTGGAAGCCATGCCCAATGGCGACACGGTCTTACTTTGGGAACAGAACAATACAGGCCATATCGGGCTTGCCAATCGCACTGGCGGTCTGCGCTGGCATACCAAGGAATTCACTCTATCTGATTACGCGCGCCTTCTATATGATAGACAGAATCATACAATCTGGGTGCTTGAGCACGATGAGCATCTCGTCTACGCCTTTGAAGCTGATACAGGTCGTGAGATCCTCAGAATTAAAAACAAAAAAGAAAATTCCAAACAGATTACAGCCTGTGATCATGAGGGCATTGCCATAAGCACTGACGGCAGTATAGTTGTTTATCGGAGATGGGGGGGCGAAGAAGCTAATGAACCAAAGCGTTTCATTCCAAACGAAGAAGGTGAATTAGTGTCTGTCGAAGACTATGTGTTTTATGCGAATACGCTGCGCCGTTTTGATACGCAGGGAAATCGTATTCCCTTGTGGGAAGGGTTTAGCGATGAAGACTTAACCTACCGAGAGGAAGTGCGCTTTGAAGAACTGACTAATCAACCAACTGTGCTGCCAGAAGAGACCTGGCTCATGGGTGGGCCAGATAACGTTCTTTACGTTTTGGACCGTACCAACGGTAGAATTGCCCGTTTTGATCGGCATGGTATACTGCTTGAAAGCATTAAGCCTAAGCTCAAAGGCGTAGCAAGAATTCAAGACTGCGGCGTTGCAGGAAATGGCACTACTTATATTTTGTTTGATCATGAAAAAGATATAGGGGAATCAAATTTTTCGCATGTCGGTAAGATAAGCCCTGATGGATCATTTAGAATCATAGCTGGTCCGCTAAATGATGTGAACAACTTTCCACTTGGCACAGACATGGAACGCATGGCAGTTGCTGAAAACGGGGAACTGCATTTATGTGATTATAACTTTAATAATTTCCGCATCTTGACCTCCGATGGTTCTCATATCTGGCGCAGCCCAGGCACGGTCAAGGAAGATGAGACCTTGGCAGAGGAACTTGCGGAGGAGCAGAGCGGCTAAATTTAACGCAGAGATTACACCAGGATTTTTTCAGTTGACAAACCCTAACCTGTAACTTATAATTAAATTTATGTTATATACTGACAGCTTAAAGGCTTTTTGTCTCTCCAAACGGAAGGAGGGCAGGCATACCAAAAAAAGGTGTTAATTTCCCAATTTCCATTTTCGTAATTTCGGAGTTCTATTAGGGAATGATTTTTTTGATTGACTTTTTATCTGTCTTTATAAATTATGTTGATAATATGAAAGAAGGTTTAATAAAAATATAGAGCGGGCATTACAGAGTGCGGATGTAAGGAAAGAGGTTGGAATACTTAGCTTAAGACACAGTTTTATCACTCATTTTTTGGAGAGTGGTGTAGACCTGAGATACTTTCAAGAGTTATTAGGACAAAAAAGCAGTACGACGACAGAGATTTATACTTGTAAGTAAAAAGTCAATAGGGATAATAGTGAGTCCTTTAGATAACATGGGAACGAGAGGAGATAATTAGTCAAAAAGGTAAGGGGAGGAGCAGTTATAGGGATGTATATCCGCAAATAACTGCGGATATAAACAAGTTATATGCAATGCCAATAAAGGAGGGATTTGTCATGAGACAGTTTAAAATCATTGTGGAAAAGCATCCCGATGGTTATGTAGCATATCCATTGGGGCTCAAAGGGGTTGTGGTTGGACAAGGAGATACCTATGAAGAGGCACTCTCTGATGTAAAGTCAGCAATTCATTTTCATATTGAGACCTTTGGAAAGGAAGTAATGGAGGTAGAGCCGCGAATTATTGAGGCCTTTGTTGCTGAAGCAGGAGTGGAAGTTTGATGGTAAAGTTTCCTATTGATGCACCCAAGCGAAAGGTAGTAAAGGCGCTGGAGATTTTGGGCTTTCGAACCGTAAGGGAAAAAGAGCACATTTCCATGGTACGTGAAAACCCTGACGGAAGTAAAACTCCTTTGACTATTCCGAATCATCCGAAAATAAAAGCTTCCACATTAAGGACAATTTGCACTCAATCTGGGATTACAAGAGGTGAGTTTTTGGAGGCTTATAGGAAGGCATAGACTTGGCAACGGCAGATAACAAAGCATTTACGGCTTCGGTTCACTTCGCAAACACGCGAGACGTTATATGAATTAAAGCAAGGAAGATTTTGAAATGGGGAAAGATTATTTAGTGGAAATAAAAAGAGAAGTCACTTATATAAAACCGCATGAAGAAGATGATTTAGAATGGTATGACCAGGGGCTTGAATTATTAGAAAAGAAAGAATATGCAAAAGTAGAGAAAAAGTTTAATAAAATATTGGATCATTTAAAGCAGGACTTCCAAAGGGGTGACTGAGTATTTTAAAGTAGAATATTTGTTTAATGAAAAACAGAGAAACTGGTAAGGTTGTAGAAGTAACTGCTCAAGGAACTGCAAGGGTGCTTATTCAGCGTAAGAAGTGGTGTGACCACTGTCCATCAAAAAATGCCTGCAATCCTCCTGAAGAAGGAAAGATGTTTACAGTTGAAGTTGAAAATCCAATTGGTGCAAAAGAGGGTGATATTGTTGAGATTGGTATAGCACGTGGTGCAGTTGCTCTGGCATCTTTCTGGGCATACCTTGTCCCTGCTCTTCTTTTCTTGATAGGAATTGCAATTGGGTTTAGCCTTTTATCGAAATATATAGAGGTGATACCAAAGGAATTTCTCGGACTCATAACAGGCATAATCCTTCTCTTAGCAAGTTTCTTAATTCTAAGAATTGTCAATAATAAACTTAAGAAAAACAAAACCTTCCGCCCAGAAATAATTGGAATATGTTCAGATAATTGATATTAGTCATTAGGCTAATTTAGAATTAGAAATTGAAAATTAAAAAATTAGCTATATTTGGAGCAGCGGGCATTGCCTTACTTATTTTTCTTTGTATCTTAAAAGGTTTAATTGTTCAAAGAAAATTAAAATCTGATAAAAGAAATAATTTTGAAGAAGAAAGAATGAAATTACCGATAATTTTCTCAAAACATTATGATATTAAATTTGGAGGATTGGAAAAACTTCATCCTTTTGATGCAGCAAAATATGGAAAAATCTACAAATATTTGGTTAAGGAAACAGGGATTGCTGAATGTTATACACCTGATATAGTTACTGAAGATGACCTCCTCTCTGTCCACACAAAGAAATATTTAGCTTCTTTGA
>SOKM01000350.1 GCA_004375785.1 Candidatus Cloacimonadota bacterium
TTTGCTCACCGGCACACCCGGTCATTCCGAAAATTCCTATCTTTGGTTTAGCCATAATATGTTCTCCCGTATATTATGTTTAGTTTATCAAGAAGCTAGTTTCGCCTAACGTTCCGAGTATATACGACGTTGCGACCATATAATTATCACTCTCGGCTGCTGTTAAGTCATGACAGATGAGACAGCCCAAAGGGTTACGCATCTTCCTCCTCTTACCCGGCAAAAACCACTGCTATCCTGGGAAATAACACACTTCCGGTTATTGTTTGGACTATTTTATGTGTTTTTCAATCTCTGCTAAAAGTCGCTTCGGTGTAATTGGTTTCTCCAGCACCACTTTTACCGGTAGCCATGTCTTGTCCGGCTCAAATCCAAAAGGTAGATTCATCTTTTCCCTTAACCCGGTTACTATTATAACTGGAATTGATTTCAAAATCTCATCTTTTGGAAACTCCCGGCTTATATCAAACCCCTCTGTTTTAGTAGCCATCATCACATCTAACAGAACGAGATTTGGCTGAAAAATCTTCGCTTTTTCCATTCCCTCTTTACCGCTTGGGGCAGAATCAATCTTGTAGCCCCTTGCTTCAAGCACTCTGGCGACAGACTCTACAAAGTCAGGCTCATCATCAATTATGAGAATCTTCTTACCTTCCATAACACACCTCCCTTAAAAATCGTTAATTCTTACCAATGCTTTAATTCTTCACTCCGTTAATCCGGGGCCAAGCTAAGCCCTAAGAAAGCCTTAATTTTTCATAGACATTTCCGGCTGATTTTCCCTGTTGATAATCTCGCCCTTGTGCCAGAGGTAACTGTTTAGGAAGTCTAAAAAGCTCCAGAGCCCTTTCCATCACTCCAAAGAGATAAGCTATAGCCAGCCCATAATTAGTTATGGGAACCCCCTGACTTTTAGCCTTGTAAATTCTGCTTAGAACCTCCCTGCGATTAAAGACACAACAGCCGCACTGGATAATAAGTTTATATTGTTTTAAACTTTCAGGAAAATCATGCCCGCTAACTACTTCAAAAGATATTTCACTCCCTATTTTTTGATTAATCCATCGCGGTATTTTTACTCTGCCAATATCATCGCCTATGGGATGATGCGTGCAGGCTTCAGAAATCAAAATCTTATCTCCTAAGTTTAATTCACCGATCATCTTTGCTCCTCTAACTAATTCTAACAGATTACCCTTACAGCGGGCAAAAAGAATAGAAAAACTTGTTACAGGAATATCATAAGGCACGGAGGCAAAAACTTCCTCAAATGCTTGAGAATCAGTAACCACAATAGCAGGATTTTTCCTTAAATTATTGATTGCACGGGGTAATTCTTTCTCGTTCACTATTAAAGCAGAAGCTCTTTTATCTAAGATATCTCTTAATGTCTGAACCTGAGGTAAAATAATCCTTCCCTTAGGTGCCTCTTTATCTATAGGAATAACCAGAATAGCTGTTTCTCCAACACCAATTAGGTCAGCAATAATCGGCGGGGGATTTAAACAGTCATCCGGGAGAATTTCAATAATCTTACTTTTTATTCTATCGGTAACTTCCCAACCCTTGGATAAAGCACAAATTTCACAATAAGGAATTTTTTCTTCATCCAGTTTTTCTTTTGCCAATCTTTCAGTAATAAAAAGGTCTATCTTATTGAAAATAACCAGCAGAGGTATTTTTCTTTTTCGAATCTCTTGCATAATCTTATCTTCATACTCTCCCCAGACATTTGCCTCTGTAATCAGAATTGCAATATCGGTGCGGTCAAAAACCTGATATGTCCTTCTAACTCTTAAGGCACCTAAAGCTCCGAGGTCATCTATTCCGGCAGTGTCAATGAATAAAACTGGGCCAATGGGTAACAACTCCATTGCTTTCTCCACAGGGTCGGTAGTTGTTCCAGCAACTTCAGAGACAATAGAGACATCCTGCTGGGTCAATGTATTGAGCACAGAAGATTTACCCACATTCCTTCTGCCAAAAACCGCTATGTGCAGACGCAATCCCTTAGGTGTTTTTTGCATAATCGGATCTCTTCAACGAGTCGCCTCTATCTCTAGCCACTTTTCTCCCTGCCTCAATAATTATCTTTTTTGCTTTTTTCAAAGTTACAGGCACTTTGTTATCGTAAATAACATATTTTCTTCTGTAATCCTCAGGTGTAAAATCTGGCATTATTACATTACAACCTGCCTTAAAGCCTAAAAGTTGACCTTCACGAGGATTTAGTGTTCCAAGAGCAGTTGTTGCTGGAAGATGTATGTTTTTTGTAACAATCCTGCCCAGAGCCAGAAATTTCAAAGTCAAATTTAAATCGCCCGCAGGGTAGTTGCCTAAAGGAGTGTCTTTCTGGGGGATAAAAGGACCTATTCCAGCCATATCAACATCAAATTCTTTTAGAAACAAAATGTCATTCACCAGGTCATCTATTGACTGTCCCGGAAGACCGATAATATTTCCTGCACCTATTTGATATCCCAGTTTCTTCATATACTCAAGACTCTTTAATCTCTCTTTTAGACTCTGCCCGGGATGAAGCTTTCCGTACAGGGATTGATTTGAAGTTTCATGTTTTAAGAGGAATCTGTCAGCTCCCGCCTCTCTAAATGCTTTATAATCATCAAAAGGTTTTTCTCCGACTGATAATGTTATGGCAACGTTATTTCCTTTTTTTATCTTATTGATAATTTCAACGAGTGTTTTTCTGCTGAATCCGAAATCATCTCCTGATTGCAAAACGACTGTTTTAACTCCATTTTGAATAATTTCACAAGCCACTTTAACTATTTCTTCAGGCTTCATTCGGTAACGAAAAATTTGTTTGTTTTCCTTTCTCAATCCACAATAAAGACAGCTTCTACAGCAATAATTTGAAAAAGCAATTATTCCCCTTATATGGACTTCATCTTTACAGAACACCTTCCTTGTTTCATCTGCTCTTTCAAAGATTTTCTCGTTATTTTCCTTAAGCGCCTGTAAAATTTCTTCCTTAGAAATAAATGTCTCTTTCTCCATTTTCGATTTTTCTGTAATGTTCCATAAATTTCGGGAAAAGGCCCGGGAGATTTTGTTCTATTTCAATAATTTCTTTTTTAATTAAATTTTCTCCAATTTTTTTTGTATCCTCAGTTGCGAAGTCATCGAGCCATTCCCTGAAGGTTAAAACTGCGTTTAGTTTACAAAACCATCTCTCTTTTCCTGTTTTTAGCAAATTCATTATGCTTTGTCCTGTTCTGCCACAGCGATACCCTGCTGTGCAAAAAGAAGTTATGTAGCCCATCTCGGCAAGTTCCCTGATTACCTCATCAAGACTTCTTGTATCGCTGAGAAGGAACTGTTGTCTTTCTGGTATCTGGCTGCCTGAATTTTCACTGTAGGCACCAACTCCAATTTTTGTGGAGGCATCTGTTTGAGTTATACCAAGATGGAGAGCTTCTCTGCGAAGATTTGCAGGTTCTCTTGCTGTCAGAATCATTCCCGTGTAAGGAACTGAAAGTCTAATTACAGCGATGAGTTTTTTGAAGTCAGCATCACTGACTTTGCATTTCGTTTTCTGAATAAAAGGGGTATTTGCAGCAGGCTCAAGCCTGGGAAATGAGATTGTGTGAGGACCAATTCCACTGAAATGTTTTTCCAGATCAATTGTGTGATAAACTAGTCCCATAACCTCAAATCTCCAGTCATAAAGATCAAAGAGCGCTCCTATCGCAACATCGTCAATTCCTGCTGCTTGAGCCCTATGCAAAGCATACAGCCGCCATTTATAATTTGATTTTATTCCGGCAGGATGAACTCTTTTGTAGGTCTTATGATGATAGGTTTCCTGAAAAACCTGATATGTGCCAATTCCTGCCTCTTTCAATCTTTTTAATTTTTCAACTGTCATTGGCGCTGCATTTACATTTACTCTTCTTATTTCGCCATTTCCGATTTTTGTTTCATAAATTATCCTTATTGTATCCACCATATAATCTATGTCAGATAGAGAGTGCTCTCCATAAACAACAATCAGTCTTTTGTGCCCTGTAGAAACAAGAGATTCTGTCTCTTTTTTTACCTCTTCCAGAGTCAGCCTTCTTCTTTTTGCCTTTTTGTTTTCTTTTCTGAATGCACAGTAAAGGCAACTGTTTATACAGAAATTACTTAGGTAAAGAGGGGCGAAGGTGACAATTCTGTTGTCATAAACTCTTTTTTTAACCTCTCCTGCTGCCTGAAAGATTTCAGCCCAGAGCTCTTCATCTTCTACATTTAAAAGAGCTACTGTTTCGTCCGGATTTAGTCTTTCGATGCTTAAAGATTTTTGAATGATGTCTCTTATTTTTTGAGGCTCCGGATCTCTCTCTTTCCTTAGTAACTCTTCTATTTCTTCCTCATTTATGAAGTCATTTCCAGAACTCCCAAGAAAAGACTTTATTTCCTCTTCTCTGACGGATTCCTTAATCCATCGGTTAAGATCAATCTGCACTTTTTCCATCCTCTTTCAACTCCTTGAGTATCTGACTTACCTTTGCCGTAGTAAGTTCGCCGTAAACCTTTTCATTTATCATCATTACCGGTGAAAGCCCACAGCAGCCCAAACAAAATTTTGCTTCCAGTGTAAACATCTTGTCTTCTGTTGTTTCGCCCATCTCTATCTCAAGCTCTTCTTTTATCTTGGTCAAGATGCGCTTTCCACCCCTTACATAACATGCCGTTCCCAGACACGCAGAGATAATATACTTTCCCCGGGGTTTAAGGGAAAAATAATGGTAAAAGGTTGCTACCCCCCAGACGTAAGCAGAAGGTATATTAAGATGACAACTAATCTCTTCCACTGCTTCCTTACTGATGTAACCGAAAGCTTCTTGAGCTTTATGGAGTGCAGGCATAAGTGCTGATTGTCCAAGTCCTTTATTGGTCTTGTCTTTTAGATATTCAACAAATTCTTCTTTTTTATCTTTGGTAGTTGTATCGCTCATTCTCTCACTCCCTCCCTCGGTCTTTCTCTCAATATCACTCCTCTGGGAAACTTCTCTTTGTAGTGTGTATGTAGTAACTTATGAGATAGAGGACCAACGGGTCTTCCCAAGAATTCCTTGTAGAGTCGCTGAATATCAGGGTTTTCATGGCTTCTTCTTATCGTTTTTCCTCTATCCAGGCCGTATAAAACATTTGCCCTTTTTGCCAGCAGTTTTTCATCTAAGGAGATATAATTTGACCCCGCATAAGGTTGCCCACCACCTCCAATACAGCCACCCGCACAGGCCATTATCTCAATAAACTGATATCTCAAAGGGTCCTTTTTAACTATTTCAAGAAGATTATGCGCATTTCCCAGACCGTGGGCGACAGCAACACGAACATCTTTATCACCCATCTCCACAGATGCCTCTCTTATCCCCTCAAAACCGCGGAGGTCTGAAAATTCTATATCCACGAGTGTTTCCCCAACATACACTTCATAGGCAGTCCGAAGTGCTGCCTCCATCACTCCGCCGGTAACCCCAAACACAGTGGCCGCTCCACTGGAGAATCCAAGCGGATGGTCAAATTCCTCCCCCTTAATGTTTAAAAGATCTATACCTGCGGACTTTATCATCCAGGCAATCTCTCTGGTGGTAACGACAATATCAACTGTTCTTGTGCCATTAACTTTTAATTCCTCTCTTTCCGCCTCGGATTTTTTTGCTGTGCAGGGCATTACCGCTACACTTAAGATATCTTCAGGTTTTACTCCCCTCTTTTTTGCATAATAGGCTTTTATTATTGCTCCTAACATACCCATCGGTGATTTACAGGTGGAAACATGAGGAATTATCTCTGGATAAAACTGCTCTAAATATTTGACCCAGGCGGATGAGCAGGATGTTATCATAGGCAGAACGCCGCCATTGGTTAATCTTTCCAAAAGCTCTGCACTCTCTTCCATTATGGTCAGGTCGGCTCCGAATTGGGTATCAAAAACCACATCAAACCCCAACCTTCTTAAAGCAGCAACAAGCTCTTTTTCCAGGTCTCGTCCTGGCTCAAGCCCAAAGGCTTCTCCAATCGTTGCCCGCACCGCTGGGGCAAACTGCACCACTTTCAACTTCTTTTCATGGGAAAGCTCCTCAAATAGTTCCTGGGTATAACTTTTTTCTACGAGCGCCGCTGTCGGGCAGACATTTATGCACTGACCACAGGCAGTGCAGACAGAGTCCCTTAAAGGTATATCATAAGCGGTCATCACCACAGAATGAAAACCGCGATGTGTATAGTCAATAGCAGCAACCCCTTGAATCTCCCGACAAAGGCGCACACATCTTCCGCAGAGTAAGCATTTATTAGGGTCTCTAATTATTGATGACGATGAAAAATCTTTCTCATACGATTTTTTCTCTCCTTCAAAATGCCTCTTTCTTATACCCACAGAATTGGCAAGCCTCTGCAGCTCGCAGTTACCTTCTCTCTCACAGATGTGGCAATCCTCGGGGTGGTTATCAAGCATAAGTTCGACTATATCCCTTCTTGCCCTTCTTATCTGGTGTGTATTTGTCCGTATTTTCATTCCTTCTGTTACCGGATAGATGCAACTGGTTACATAGTTATCGATACCTTCAACCTCAACAATACAAACCCGGCAAGCACCTTCAATGGAAAGTTTCGGATGATAACATAGCCTTGGAATATGAAATCCAAGGCTATCAAGTGCCTGCATTATTGGTTGTCCCTCCTCAACGGAGTAGGGCTTGTTGTCAACGCTAATATTTATAAGTCTTTTCATAATATCTATCCCCCCTATCCTTCTTTCTCCAGATCGCATCTGAGACAATGCTTTGCTTCAGAAATCGCATGGGGTTCAAAGAGGCCTAATTCAACTTCTTTGAAGTTCTCAACTCTTTCAGAGAATGGTAGAGTTGGCGTTTCAGGGCGCCTGAGTTCTTCTATTTCTTTTTCTGTTAGCTCAATAGCCTCAACCTGTAATGCAGGTTGAGTTATCGCATATTTCCTTTGTAATTTTTCTCCCCGTATATATTTATGTATCATCCGGGCGGCGATCTTCCCGTGAGCCATAGCCTCAGTCACGGTCTTCGGCCCCAGCACCACATCACCCCCGGCAAAGATACCCTCTACATTCGTACAAAGTGTCTGGGAATCAACTTCTATGATATTCCATTTAGAAACCTTAAGACCACTGCCTCTTGTCAGCAAAGAGACATCTGGCTCTTGACTTATTGCCGGAATCAAGGCATCCAATTCAATTCTAAATTCAGAGCCCGGTATTGGGATAGGCCTCCTTCTTCCACTTTTGTCAATATCACCGAGTTTCATCCTGATGCATTCTAGCACCTTTACTTTTCCATCACTGGCATGAATCTTAACTGGTATAGCTAAAAATTGTATGGCTATTCCTTCATGAATAGCCTCTTCTATTTCATCTTTCTGAGCAGGCATCTCTCTTTTTGTTCTTCGGTAAAGAATTTGTACATTTTTCCCCAAGCGTTTTGCTACGCGGGCGGCGTCAATGGCGGCATTCCCTCCACCGATTACAATTACCCTGTCTCCGATTGCAACCTCACCTCCAAGATTTATATCTCGCAAGAATTCTACCGCATCGATAACCCCATCTAAATCTTCACCGGGAATCCCTAATTTTAAACCTTTGTGAGCGCCGGTGGCGACAAAGATCGCCTTATATTCTTTGTTCAGTTCAGAGAGCTGAATATCCTTCCCGATGGCGGTGTTTAGTTTAATTTCTACCCCCAATTTTTTAATTTTCTCTATCTCAAATTTAAGGATATCCTTAGGTAATCTATATTCCGGGATTCCCACAACAAGCATCCCTCCAGCTACAGGCAATTGTTCAAAAATGGTAACCCTGTATCCCTCGAGGGTGAGATAATAGGCGCAGACAAGACCGGCCGGACCAGAGCCAATTACTGCAATCTGTTCATCCCTTCTCTTTTTTGGTTTCGCTTTGATACCAATCCCTCGTTTCAATTCATAATCAGCAAGGAAGCGCTTCAATACTCGAATGTTAATTGGTTGATCAATATCTCCTCTTCGACATTTATCCTCACAAGGATGGTGGCAGACACGGCCACAAATAAGGGGCAAGGGGTTCTCCTTTCTAACTATCTCGATTGCCTCTTCAAATCTTTTCTGCACAATAAACCCGATATAGGAGGGCACATCTTGCCCTAATGGACAGGCATGCTGACAGGCAGAAGATATTATTCCCTTGCAGACAACTGCTGGACATCTCTTGTACTTTATATGAGCTTCGTATTCGTCTGGGAAATACCGCAAGGTAGTTAAAACCGGATTGGGGGCTGTCTGTCCCAGCCCACAAAGGGATGACTTTTTAATAAGATTGCCCAGCCGCTGGAGTTTCCCTATATCCTCTTCCTCCCCTTCACCGGAAGTAATTCTGGTTAAAATCTCAAGCATTCTCTTGGTGCCTTCTCTGCACGGGGTACATTTACCACAGGATTCATTCTGCGTAAACTCTAAAAAATACCTGGCAATATCAACCATACAGACATCCTCATCTAACACTATCATTCCGCCTGAGCCCATTATCGCGCCGGTGGCTTTAAGAGAATCATAATCTATGGGTGTATCAAGATGTCCTTCCGGGATGCATCCTCCTGAAGGTCCTCCTATCTGGACCGCCTTAAACCTTTTCCCGTCTTTAATCCCGCCCCCAATGTCGTATATTATTTTTCTTAAAGTCATCCCCATCGGCACCTCTATGAGACCGGTATTATTTATCTTTCCCGCCAAGGCAAAAACTTTTGTTCCTTTGCTATTTTCGGTTCCAATAGAGGCAAAGTATTTATAGCCATCAAGCATGACCACCGGTATATTTGCAAATGTCTCCACATTATTTATAAGAGTAGGTTTTCTCCACAGCCCTTCAACAGAAGGATACGGTGGTCTTTGTTTGGGTATCCCCCTTGCCCCTTCAATTGAATATATTAGCGCTGTCTCCTCCCCGCAAACAAATGCTCCTGCCCCTAGTATAATCTCAATGTTAAAGGAGAACTCTGTCCCCAGTATCTTTTCCCCTAAAAAGCCAAACTTCAAGGCATCTTTAATCGCCTTCCTAAGCCTTTTTACTGCTAGTGGATATTCTGCCCGGATGTAGATAAAGCCTTTCTTCGCTCCCACAGCATAAGCGCCTATCGTCATACCCTCTATAACAATATGGGGGTCTCCTTCAAGAGCGCTCCTGTCCATAAATGCTCCCGGGTCACCTTCGTCAGCATTGCAGATAACGAACTTTTCATCGCTTTTCTGGCGATAGACATAGTTCCACTTCAGTCCTGTAGGAAAACCTCCACCACCTCTACCGCGAAGTCCTGATTTTGTAATCTCATCTATAACCCGTTCTGGTGAATATTCGTTCAATGCCTTCGCTAGTGCTTCATACCCCCTTACGGCAAGATAATCTTCCATGCTCTCAGGGTCAATAATCCCACAATTTCTTAAGGTCATCCTTAGTTGCCTCTTAAAAATCTCAAGGTCCCCAAAGATAAATCTGGACCTGTCAGTGAGCATAAAGGGGTCTGTTTTCATATCCGCGGTTCTTTCTCCTGACGGAACATTATTCTCTATCAGATGCTTCTTTATAATTTCTCTGGCTTTTTTAACATCTACATTCGTATATTTAAAAGGCGCTTTTCCTGCCTGAAGAACCTCAACTGTCGGCTCAAGATTACACCTGCCAACACATCCTTTCTGTTTCAATACCACATCTTTTATCCCTCTTTCCTTGATTTCCTTCTGGAAAATATCCCATATCTCCCTACTTCCTGCAGCTATTTCACAAGTTGACATACCGATATATATACGCGTTGAAGACAATAATCCATCTTCAATCAATCTTTGAATCGCCTCATGTTTCATCTTTTTTAACCTCTCCAGAGATGTGGTCATCTTATTTCCCCTTTTTTGATCTCAAAAATAAATTTGTTACCTTTTTCTTTTGGCTCAAGCCAAATTTTGCCACCGTGTTTTTCTATTATATCTCTGGTGATAAAAAGCCCCAGACCTGTACCCCTAACCTTTTTGTCTGGCTCTGTTGCCAATCGAGAAAATTCCTTGAACAGATTATCCTTTTCAACTTCTGGTATAGGGATGCCATCGTTATAAACACTCAATCTGATATATCCGTCTATATCCTCATAATCCAGGATAATTCTACCACCACTTGTGTTATATTTAATGGCATTACTTAGCAAGTTATTATAAACGGTTATCATCAGATCCTTATCAGCAAAAATCTTTGAAGTTTTGGGAATCCTATTATCCAAAATAATCTCTTTTTCAGAAATCTGCTTTGAGAAGGTATCTACCGCCTGTTTAACAATATCTTCCAAACTGATTTCTCCTTTTCTAACGTTAAACTCTCCTTTTTTTATCCGGGAAAAATCAAGATAATTTTTAACTGTAGATTCAAGCCTCTCTAAATTCCTTACCGCAGAATCAAGAGCCTGGCTCTGTTTAAAATTCATCATCCCTAAAAAACCGTCTCTTACCGAATATACACACATTTTTGCCGAACCCAGTATCCCTTTCAATTCATGTGAAACAAACCCCAGTATATCAAGATAATTTCTATTTATGTTTAAGAGACTCTTGTTGGAGTGCTTAAGTTTCTTTACTTTTTTATTATAATAAAATAACATCGTAAGCAGCACTCCACTAAGAATTATAATAGCAAAATAGAGCAGTGATTGATTATTCATTTATCTCCCTACAGCATTTACAAAATAAGGTTTTCCAGCTCAATAGCTAAATTCACATTATATATTTGTTTAAACGTTCTATACCGACATCCAGGTTTGGTCTGTAACTTCATGAAATACTTTCCTTTATATCATCTCTGGTAGATTGATGACATCCCAGTAGGTAAATATGGGTCCATCAATACAGGTATATTTATAGCCGATCATGCAGTGACCACATTTTCCCACGC
>SOKM01000235.1 GCA_004375785.1 Candidatus Cloacimonadota bacterium
AGAAAAGCAGCAGAGAATATTGCCCTTGATGATGCTATACTTGAAGCACATTCAAAAAGTTTAATTCCCAATACCCTGAGGTTTCTTCAGTTCAATCC
Organism: Candidatus Cloacimonadota bacterium; assembly: GCA_004375785.1. Lineage (GTDB taxonomy): Bacteria > Hydrothermota > E44-bin80 > E44-bin80 > E44-bin80 > E44-bin80. Next base: position 99 of record SOKM01000235.1, read on the forward strand.
TGAAGCTGTACTCGTTGGTTATCATCAGTCAGTGGAGAATGAAGTGAGAATTGATTACTGTAAAAAGAGAGGTGTAGAGATTGGGAGAAGGATTACGGGCGGTGGTACCATCTATTTTGACAGAACTCAGCTTGGATGGGAGCTTTTCGCATCAAAAGATGACATAGGTGTCTCTGTGATAAATGAACTTCTCTTTGCAAAGATATGCGAAGGTGTCATCAGAGGATTAAAAAAACTTGGTTTAAAAGCAGATTTTAGAGCAAAAAATGATATTGAAATAAAGGGAAGAAAAATCTCGGGGACAGGTGGAACAGAGATAGGAAATTCCTTTATGTTTCAGGGAACACTGCTTATAGACTTTGATGTGAACACCATGCTGCGTGTCTTAAGGATTCCCCTTGAAAAATTAAAGGATAAAGAGGTTGAATCGGTCAAAGACCGAGTTACATACCTTTCTAAAGAACTAGGTTATAGACCTGATATCGACACATTAAAAAAATACATTAAAGAGGGGTTTCAAGAGACCTTCTCTATCAAATTAGAGAATGGTGAACTCACAGAAGATGAGAAAGAAATCTTCAACAGGAAGTTAAAGAAGATACAATCAAGGGAATGGATTTATCTCAGCAAACGAGATAATGCATCCGCATTATATGCCTCTTATAAAACAAAAGGTGGTCTTGTTAAGGTCTCACTTGTATATGCCCAAAAAGCAAAGATAATTGAACAGATTATTTTAACGGGGGATTTCTTTGCCTTTCCGGTAAGAGGAATCTATGACCTGGAAGCCGCGCTGAAAGGTATAAAAGCGGATTCCGAGAAAATAAGGAAGAAAATCAAAGATTTCTTCAAAACAAACGATGTAAAGATTGTCGGAATAAACCCGGAAGATATTGCTTTTACTATTAATAAGGCTCTATCAAAAACAGAATATCTAAGTTATGGATTTGATTTAAGGGAAGCAAATCATATATTTACAGTTATAGAACCTTTTAAAAACATTTTAGAAAAAAAACCCGACCTATTACTCTTACCATACTGTTCGAAAGAGACTGAATGTGAACTCAGGTATGAAAAGGATTGTACTATCTGCGGTAAATGCACAATAGGAGATGCTTACAGAATAGGACAGGATAACGACCTTATGCCTGTCTCTATCACAAGTTTTGAAGACCTGATAAGAACACTCTTGAGATACAGGAAAAAGGGCAAAAGGGCTTTTATAGGATGCTGCTGTGAACCTTTTTATGTAAAGCATGAGAAGGATTTCGAAAGGACCGGCCTACCAGGGATACTCATCAATATAGACAATACAACCTGTTACGAACTTGGCGAAGAACAAAAAGCATACGCAGGAAATTTTGAAAAAAAGACCGACTTAAAAATCGAACTTCTGGAAAAAATAATAAATATTGTAAATAATGGAAAAGGTTGATGTTCTTGTAGTAGGAGCAGGTCCTTCCGGCTCATCCTGTGCAGCTGTTATTGCCGATGCAGGCTTCAATGTCATAATGATAGAGAAGAGGCCATCTATCGGGGAACCTGTTCAGTGTGCTGAGTATATTCCAAAACTTTTTTTGAAGGAGCTCAGCATAAAAAGAGACTTCATAGCCAATGAGATTTTTTCAATGAAAACCTTTGTCGATTTTAGTGAATCTATTGAAACAAAATCTCCGGGATACCTCATTGACAGAAAGCGCTTTGACAGAGCCCTCTGCCTTGATGCAATACGAAAAGGTGCTAAGATAATTATTGGTGCAAAGGCTGAGACCATTGACGATGGTATTGTTTCTGTGAGGACTAAAGATGAAAAGGCAGAATTCCAGGCAAAGATTATTGTAGGAGCGGACGGTTCCTTTTCAACGGTCGGAAGATGGATAGGCTCAAAAAACCACTCCTTTGTGAATACGTACCAGGCTGAACTTCTCAAGAAAGGAGAAACCAATTCAACAAAGGTCTATTTCTTTGAAGAATGCGCTGCTGGCTACGGGTGGATTTTTCCAAAGAGAGATACGTTCAATATTGGTGTTGGAGTAGGAATAAGATTTAAGAAAAATCCTCTCGTTGTGCTTGATGACTTTCTTGATAAACTCTATCTTAAAAAAAGAGAATGTATAAGATTTTCAAAAGGATTAATCCCTGTAGGGGGTATACTTAACACTACAGTAAAAGATAATATCCTGCTTGTTGGTGATGCCGCAGGACTTGCACATCCCATTACAGGAGCTGGAATCCCCCAGGCAGTAATTTCAGGCAAGATGGCGGGGAGTGTTATTGTGAAATTCCTTAAAAATAATGATAATGCTCTTCTGAAAAACTATGATACTGGAATCCTGGAATTATGGGGAGACTACATAGGAACAGCTCAGAGGAAAAGGAAATATATGGAAAGGAACTGGAACAAAGAAAATTTGAAAAATTTAATAAGAAACACCTGGGTTGCGTTCAAAGAGTATTATCAAAGAGTTAATGAGTGACAAAAACGGTGAAGGTAGCCGCAGGCTTTAGCCTGCGTGGATTTAAGATGGAAGCAATCTCTGTAGCGTTGGGGCTTGCCATGTTACCATACGGTACATGGCTTGTCCCTCCACATTGTTAGGCTTTCATCTATTCAAGACAATGAGCACTGGTAAGTGTATTGCATTCCAAGACAGTGAACTCGAACATACGTATTTCTTACAAAGCAGAGAACAAGTTAGGGAGAAAGGGGAAGTATGGGGGAAACTTGAACATTTGTAAGCCGAGATTGCTTTCCTTCGCTGGAGTTCACCCTCGAGTGAAACGAAGGGCTCAGGGCAGGCTCAGCGGAGTTTACCCTGAACCATACGGTACAGGGTTTATCCTGAGCCTGTCGAAGGGATGCTCGCAATGGGCATAAAGGTCATAGAATGTTGTTGACAAAATACATAATATATT
>SOKM01000048.1 GCA_004375785.1 Candidatus Cloacimonadota bacterium
TCGGAGGCTGTCCTGAGAGTATGCGAAGGAAAGCAATCTCATTTTAACTTTTTACTTTTAACTTGTCCTTACTCCCTCTTCTGCTTACTGCTTACTCCTTACTGCTTACTTTCTTTCTCTGATTTTCTGATACTCTGATACTCTGATACTCTTCCCTCTATCTCTTTTCCATTATATATCTTACTTCCTTACTTGTCGGGTATCGCATTTTTAGTTTTTCCTTTGCGATTTTCTCTATTCTCATCACAGAAGTAAGATTTAGAAATTCCAACCTTAATTTTTCAATTTTATTCTGAATTCCATCCAACTTTTTTTCTTTCTGAGCGAGGACCAGGGTCAACTGTAGTGCTGCTGCTCTTTCCCATACATAAAAAAGTAAAAGTAAAACTACTGCAGCGAATGTAAGAATAATAAAAAAAAGCCTTCTAATCATTTTCTCCAGATTTCTCTTCTGCCTCTAAATCTCCCATCCCTTCCAGAGTAATCTCTCCCGTTATTTCACCCAATTTTTTTATCACCCTGAGTCGGGCACTTCTTGAACGTCTATTCTTCATCCTTTCAGCTTTGGATGGCCTGGCACACCTGGGATTAATAGCCACAAGTAATCCTGCTTTTTTCAATGTTCGGAACAAATTTTTTGTAATTCTATCCTCAAGAGAATGGTAGGTAAGAACAGCTATCCTCCCTTCAATCTCCAGGAGGTTGAAGGCTTTCAATAAACCTGTTTTCAGATTTTCCAGCTCATTGTTTACCATAATGCGAATTGCCTGGAAGATACGCGCAAGTGTCTTATGAGCTGCTCTTCTTGGAATATTTCTTCTAATAAAATCACTGATATCAACTGTAGTCTTAAAAGGTTTTCTTTTTCTCTGCTCAACAATCACTCTCGAAAGCCTCCGCGACCATTTCTCTTCTCCAAATTTCTTAAAAATATCAAGAAGTGCCTCCTGTGAAAATGTATCTATTAATTCTTCGGCAGTAAAATCCTGTAACCTATCAAATCTCATATCAAGAGGGCCATCCTCTCTAAAACTGAACCCTCTGTCTGATTCATCAAGGTGAAATGAAGACATTCCAAGGTCAAATAGTATCCCGGACACAGGTCCAGGCTTAAGAGGCTTTATGAGTTCATCAATCTCTTCATAACCTCCTCTTACTAATTTTACTCTTTCTCCAAATGTTTTCAATCTCTTCTTTGCAACTTCAAGACTCTGTTCATCCTTATCTATACCTATTACAATTACATCCTGCGGCGTTTGAGAAAGCAGTTCAAGTGAATGCCCGCCGGTTCCAACGGTACAATCAATATAAGTTTTTCCACCGTCTGCTAACAGAACTTCAATAGTTTCTTTCAATAGAACCGGAATATGGATTGTGGGCATTTTCCCTCCAGGTTAAGAAATGTTCCTTTCTAAAAGTATTAATTGCACTCTTTTCGGATGGATAAAAATTATATATAAAAGGCCATCCTCCAACAACTAAAATATTGACTATATATGGTCTCTTTACAACAAATTTTATCTCTCCGTAATATTTATCGAGCTTTTGTTTGATGTTCACGAGAAGGTTCACATCTTTATAATGAATATGACTAACATTTGAAAAATTAACGATAAAACGGTTTATACCTATCAGTAGGTCTCTATCTATAATATCCTCAATTATAGTTATATCGTCTCTTTTAAGAAAGCCGGAAAGTGATACAACTGTTACATAGTTACCGTTCTGTTTCATAAAAGGATTAAATCTCCATCTTGAGGTAAATAATCTCTTTTTATATGGAATTATCTTTTCTCTTTTCATATAGTTATATTTCAAGACTTTCGAGAATCTCATCCTTTATGCTTTCCATTTCTTCTGTCTTCTTCTTATGAATCTCTGGATTCCATAATTCTATTCTATCAAGAACGCCGGCAATTACAACCGCATTATCTATATCCGCATAGTCTAATAGGTGTTGTGGAATTTTAATCCTTCCCTGACTATCAACCTTAGTTTCTTCTTTATTCTCCATAAAGAATCGAACAATAAATCTTTTTTGGCTTTTACTTTTAGGCAAGGAACGCAATTTATCCTCGAATTTCTTCCATTCTGTTAAGGAATAGATTGAGAGGCACTTATCAAAGCCTCTTGTAACAACAATTTTTTTATTCTTGCTGACAACCTTTTTTCGTAATTTTGAGGGAATAAAGATTCTTCCTTTATGATCAACTGAATGTGAATATCTACCACTAAGGCTCAAAAACGCTCCTTTCTATTCACCACGATTCACCACGATTCACCACGCCATTTTATAGGAAAAACTTAATTTTGTCAAGGAAAAAATTTACTTTTTTTAAAAAACTTTTATGGTGGGGTTTTGGAGTGCAACAACATTCATCCGCTTTTCACCTTTTTGTGCCCTGAATTATTATGCCTGCTACAATCAGGATTAACCCGATTATTGTTGAAAAGAGTATTTTTTCACCGACAACACGATTAATTATTATGAGAGACAGGAATGGCGAAAGATAGATTAGATTACTTACCTTTGCGGTTGTTTTTGATAATGACAATGCTTTTAACCATATTACAAAAGTAATTCCCATTTCAAAGAGACCTATATATCCTGCTCCAAGAAGACCCTGGATATTGGAAAAACTTGTTCTTGAAAACAACAACGTTGCAATCAGAATAAAAATAAACCCAAAGGAAAAGTTCAAGAATAGTTTGGCAACCTCATCCCTTTTATCTTTGATGTTATAAATCCAGAATAAAGACCAGATAACTGTGCTGCCTAAAGCCAGTAGTACTCCAGAGATATTTGTAAAACTGAGACTCAGGATATTGCCTTTCGTTGCAATGCTCAAAGCCCCGAAGAAACTGATAATAATCGCAAGGATGCTTTTGAATCCAATCTTTTGTTTAAGGAGAGGTATTGATAGCAGGGCAAGCATAATGGGCCAGGTATAATTTAATGTAAGTGCCTCCTGTGCTCGCAGTAATGAGTATGCTTTAAAGAGAACTACATAGTAAAGAAAAGGATTTAAGAATCCAAGCAAGGCAGAGCGCAGAAAATCTTTTGCACAATATGTCCAAATGAGGTTCAGTTTCTTCTGGAATAAAAGAATAATGAAAAGAATGACAATTGAGGCAAGGGAAGAATAAAATAACAACTGAAAAACATCCACATATCGCAGGGAAACCTTAAAAACAGATGCAACCGTTGACCAGAACAAAACTGCAACAACAGCATAGAGATACGCCTGTTTTTGTTTATTCATAACCAGAATGTAACAATGGAATTATAACTTGTTTTTTTATTCTTCAAGGAGTTTCTGAATTTCAATATCTGGAGGGTATTGTTCTGTAAAGAGTGTGATGTTGTCACCTTTATAACCAATAATTTTTCGCGACTTCTCATCTATATTAATCTCAAGCATCCCTATACTGCTCAGGTTTCCGTATGTTCGGCAGATTATGGTATAAATGATTATATCTATTCCTGAAACAGAATCTGCAAGGAGACTATCGTGAATAAATCCTATGTTTGTCAGACCAACAATAATATCACACCCACCCTCTTTAAGCAAAGAAACTATTGCCTCTGCTCCTTCCTTTTCCTTTTCAAAGAAAAACTGTTTTTCTATCTCTTTTTCAACCAGGATAGAACCGTATTCTGTGGTCAGTCCAAAAATACCAATCTTCACACCGTCGCAATCAATTGTTTTATTAAGTCCACCAATGTATTCGTTCTCTCTTTCTGATTTAAGGTTTGCAGAGAGCCTATGTAGCGCAGGAAGCAGCATTACCAAGTGGTGGAGGGAAATCCCTGTTTATGAAACGTGCCGGTTCACCTTTTAGACGTCCCATCATATCATTTGTATAAAGGACGACTATTTTCTTTTTTGCATTCACAATCCCACAAATGAGAAATAAAAGTAGAAAGCTCAAAACTATCTTTTTTATCATATATCCCCTTTTTTTCCGCAGGCTAAAGCCTGCGGCTACCTTTTTTCGGTTCACCGATACCCCGATACGCTATCACTCCGATACGCCCTTCTCTCTTTCCCCCTTCCCTACTCCAGGTCTTTTATTTTTAATTTCTTTGAGGATAGGTTCAAATTCTTATAGAAATATTCCTCAAAAGCCTCTGCTACAGGTTCACTATCTATGAGGACAGATGCTTCATTATTTTTTTCCAGTGCATGATAACTCCAATTCGTAGAACCAACGACTGTATAACGGTGGTCAACTATCAAAAGTTTTGAATGGCTTGTAATATCAGGAGGGTCAAAAAAAACCTCAACCCCTCCTTCTTTCAGAGCATCAGCCATCTGCTTGTTCTTCAGGGTATTTCCCTTGTTCCAGCTTGATGCATCAAGGATTACTTTTACATCAATACCCCTTTCTTTTGCCTCAATCAGTACATCCAGGAGTTCCCAGTTAACATCCTCTGGATAATCTGGATAAATACGCGCCAAATACATAAAGATATAGATGGATTCCTCTGCATCCTGAAAGAGTTTATAAACTGCTGGAAAGTAATCCCTGTTATTAATAATCTCTACATCAGTTGCTGGCAATGCTGATAGTATGACCGGAAGAGAAAGGATAAAGACCAAAATCAATAATTTATTTTTCATATCTCCTCCCTAGTTTTCCACCACAGTACTGGGAAAAATATTATACATATTTTGCCTGTTTTTGCTCTTTGTCAAACTGAAAGTCTTTCCATATTATTTTTCACAGTACTTAGAGGTTTATATTTTACTATGAGCATTTATAACACAATCTTCATACAGGGTCAAGAAAAAAACAAAATCATCAGGGATTGAAAGAGAATGTAAGAGATATAAAAAAGGATGTCATTCTGAGTAAACAGCACTTATTTACCCCGTGAAATAGCATAATGTTTTTGCCATACTCTTATTTCACAGGGTGAACTATGGAAGAATCTTTCCTTTTTCCTTTCGTTCCACTCGAGGGCAGGCCCAGGTAAAAGAAACCTGTGCAAATTAAAAAGGCTCGAACTTTTGGTTCGAGCCTTTACCTTTTTTGTCGCGTAGAATTAGATTATTTTAACTTTTTGAGAACTCTCGGAGGTTGTTTAGCAACTGTCCACAAGGTTATATTAATCCCACTTAGGTTGTCTCCAGGGGAGAGAGTGATGAGATCAGCAGTAGTCCAACTTGTATCACCGTCAGGGTCATAGAAACCCCAGCCTTCACCTGAATCATAGATACCATTGTTATTCACATCATCCCCAGCATCAAAAAGTACATCCAAAGGTCCAGTAAGATCAACTGTCACCATATAGCTACCATCACTTGGATTTACATAGTCCCAAGTTATTGTATACACATTATTATTTTGATCTAAAGTATCGACAAAAATATAAGTATACTGGGATAATGAATGCCCGGGCCAGTCCACAGTTCCTGAAACAGTTGCTGTTGAATCACCCCCGGGAGTGATCGATGCAATGAATGTGGAAAGGAACTTATACCAGTTAGTAGCTGTGAAGTCGGTCTTAACATAATCGGTAGAATCAAAAAGTTCCGGCAAATAAGGGAAATGGATACACAAACCGCCCCTTGGTATACCAGTGGCATTGGTTCCCGTATAGATCACCACATCATTGATGGCATCCTTTAGCTCTGCTGCCGCAGTGACAATCGTCGGAATCTCTTTAAGGTTCTCCTCATTCTGTATGTTTATTACATACTCCCGTAAATCGACAAATGCCTCGTTGTCATACTGGGTATAATGGGTACTATACCAAGCGTGATATACTTCGTCCCAATAAGCACCAGCTTCGGTGAGCAGTGTTTGTCCAAAGGAACCAATCTTTGATGCAAGGGCATCCATCTTACTCAAATCTGTTGCTGCCATATGGACAATCTTACCTTGAGACACGCCGGTATTATAGACTGCACGAGCAATATCTTTCGCCAATTCTTCTACACTCATCTCTGGGTTGCTGGTTAAAGTACCTAACCATTCCTCGGAGCCGAGCACACTGCGCATTGGCATCACAAACTGTGATGCAACCATATAATCGCCGTAACCCTTTAACTGATGAGCTACCTCAACCATCGACATCAGACAACAATGGAAACAGATGATATCGAAATGAACCCCAGCATCAGCAACAGCACTTTTCAACTCGGGAAGGTTCATAAAATCACCCGCGCCGTTCTGGTCATCAACGCAACAACCGTACCATCCACCACCATGGTCATCGATGATTAGCATATAGTGCTCTGCCTCATAGTTTGTCTTGGCATAGGTAATAAAATTTTTCAGGGTAGTAGGATCGGACATATCCTTTGTACCGAGGTCTTCAAGGACTGTTGAACTTATCTGATCAGGAAGCTCATCAGTATGCTTCTCAACATAATAGTATTTACACTGTCCACCGGTCTTGAACGAGCCCACCATCGCGATTATCTTCACCTTATCGGTAGAACCAACCTTCTCCATCTCCTGGACATCGGCAATGACACAAGATGAACCGCCAAAATCGTCTAAATCGTTATTTCCATCACAATAAACGATTATCGTCCACTCAGGGCCTTCTTCTGGAGGAGCTGATGGTTCCTTCTTAGAACAGGTGAATACAATAACCAGTGCCAAAATAAGACAGACTAATAAAGTTATTCTTTTCATTTTTTTTCACCTCCTTTGTTTTTAATTTATCAAAACTACTCTGTCTTTGCCTTTACGGGAACACAGAATTCTGTCTTCAGTTCTTCTGGTGGTACTTGAGAAGGGTCGTTCAGGTATTTTTCCATGCTTGGACCACACGGTTCATATTTATTCTCCATTATCCATCCATATAGTTTTTTATAAGTGGGCATGCATTTCTCGTAAGGTCCTGTATAGAGTACCATTGCTACCTTCTGTGCTGGAAGTTCTTTTACCTTTAGTTCCTTATCGCCTTTGAATTCACCAACAAACTGAGACATTACCTCATACCGTGTCTTTTCTGAAGCTACTTTCTCCGGGTCATCATGGAAGACTCCCATTGGAAAATTTCTTGGCTTCAAGTTTTTCTTTCCCATAAATCCGAATAGCTCCGCCATTGCCTTTTCTGTTTCGGAATATGGTCCCTTTTTCTCAAGGTAAACTACAGTAATGGCTGCAATCTCTTTGATGCTTATCTCTGCTTTGGTTGGCTCTGGTGGTTTTTCTGCCGGCTTCTCTTTGCATCCAAGAGCAAAAACAAGAATACCGATTAAAACCAGCATCATGCTTTTGTGGAAAAATTTAAGCATAATACCTCCTTTTGGGTTAAGGGTTTAGTGAGATGACTGAAAATACAATGTGTCAATATCGATGTTAGGTACATCGTTACCTGAAACAATTACTGAATCCGGAATGGTTAGATGAGTCAAAGAATCAAGATGACTGTACCAACCTATGGGGTCAGTGCCAAAATCGTAGGAATTATTTCCATTTTCATCCTTGACTGCACAAACATAATATGTTCCATCTTCTACTTTAATGATTGTGTAGTTACCATTACTTAATGTAATCATACCATTACTAAGAGGACTGCCGCTTATAATGTCGCTGATATTATTTACAAGTAGAACAAATGCACCACTGACCGGTTGACCACCATTAGATACATTTCCTGAAATCGTTATTCCAATAACCTCCTCTACTTTCTCACAGGAGATTGCAAGGATTAAAGAAACAGCGATAACAAGAATCAACGGTAAAATCCCTTTTTTCATAACACCTCCTTTCTTATTTTCCTCTCTCTATCTTCTATCTTTAATCTACGCAGGCTAAAGCCTGCGGCTACCTTCTCCTTACTACCTCCTTTCCTTTCTCTGATTCTCTGATAATCTGATGTTCTGATATTTTTATCCACCGAAGCTTCAGCGTAGGTGGACTAATACCCTGATAATCTGATATTCTGGTATTCTGATAATCTGGTTTTATTTCTCCACCTCCCTCACCACATCAATAATAGTTCCGTCTCTGTATTCTATGAGCGCGATGACTCTATCCTTCAGTCTTGGTGGTTCGGGTTTTCCTGTAATCTTCTCAACCCTATCCTTCAATTTTTCAATGGTTACAATAGGTAGATCGGATTTCTTCAACCTGTCAATCAGGTCTACCCTTCGTGGATTTATTGCAATCCCCCTTTCAGTTACAATCGCATCTATAGTCTCACCTGGTGCAGTAACTGTTGTCACTTTCTCCCGCACTACAGGAATTCTCTTCCTGTAAGATGGAATCGTAATTAAACTCAATTTGCATCCTGCAGCAACATCCGGATGTCCACCGATGCCATGCAGCAGTAAACCATCCGAATGTGTGTTAACGTTCACATTAAAGTCAACGTCCACCTCTGTTGCACCGAGAAATCCTACATCAAGTCTGTTCACAAGGCAGCCCTTTGAATGATAGTTTGCATACATAGTCATTGGAGTCTCAATATGCTTGACATCATTCCTGAAGGATTCAATTACACCCCTGTCAAATACCTGGCCATCATAAAGTACATGAAAAAGCCCTTTTTTATACAGCTCAACGGCGTACGAACTCAGTCCACCATTAATAAAGCTTCCCTTTATCCCCTCCTCTATCATAATCTCACCAAGTATCTTTGTGACAGCAAGGGAAATCCCGCCAGCGCCTGTCTGGAAGGAAAATCCATCCTTTAGGTATCCACTTTCCTGTATGAACTGAGCTGCATACTTTGCTATGAGCAACCGTGTCGGGCTTCGTGTAATCCTTGTCGTTCCGGAGACAATTCTTTCAGGATCACCAATTTTGTCAACAACGACCACATAATCCACATGCGTGGCTGCTATTGTACAGGGAGCGCAGGGGTAAGGAACAAGGTCATCGGTTACAATAACAACCTTATCAGCATACATTGCATCTGCATAACCATAAGCCATCGGTCCAAATGCCGAAATTCCATCGACACCGTTTGCATTACCATAATCGTCTGCACTTGATGCGGCAAGGAATGCAACATCTATATGCAAGTCACCATCCTCTATTGCCCTTGCCCTCCCACCATGTGTCCGGAGAACTGCCAGTTTTGGAAGACCACCGTAAGAAACATATTCTCCAACAGGTCCATTCATACTTCCTTCTATCTTCGTAATGACCCCGTTCTTTATATGCTCAATTAATGGTTTATGGCAGGGAAACAGTGCTGACGGTGCAAGGGTTAAGTCCTTAATTCCTATCCTTGCAATCTCATCGACTGTCATATTTACGACATAATCACCGTCCCTCAGATGGTGATGAAAAGAAATTGTCATTCCATCTTTTAAACCCGATTTTTCTATTGATTCCTTTATGGAACAGAGTTTCTCCTGCCCTGGTTTTGTTACTGGTATAAGAGGAGAAGCCTTCCTTCCCCCTCCATTATCTGCAAATGCACCAGCAAAAGGTTTTAACTTTCTTCCTTCAATTTCAACAGGTATCAATCTTCCTACAGCATTTTCAACAAATTCCATAATCAATTCCGTCTCTTTATCTCCCTTCCCTCTTCTCTTAATTCTCCTGCTCCTTTGTTTGTCATTGCGAGTCCTCCTTCATACTCGCTAACGAAGCAATCTCATTTTAACTTTTTACTTTTAACTTTTAACTTGTCCTTACTCTCTCTTCTTTTATACTTTTCTGCAAGCTGTATAACCCTCCTTGCCCGCTCTGCTACAGGTGCATCAATCATCTTTCTTTCAAGTGAAGCAACACCACTTCCTCTTTCTTTTGCCTCCCCCAATGCTGCAACAACCTTCCTTGCATACTCTATTTCTTCCTCTGACGGCTTGTATATGTTATGGATATGCTCAATCTGTAAAGGATGTATAACACCTCTACCATCAAACCCTATGGATTTACTTGCTTCAGTATCTAATATCAAACCTTCTATATCCTCAAAATCAGAGTATACGGTATCAGACACCTGAATCCCTGCTGCCCTTGCTGCAAGAACAATCTGTGACTTAGCAAAAAAAAGTTCCTTCCCTTCCTTTGATTTCTTTACCCCAATATCTGCCGTAAAGTCCTCCGCTCCAAATGTCAGCATAACATTCCTTGTACTTGCTTTCGCTATCTCATACGCGTTGAGCACCCCTTCTGCTGTTTCAATAAGTGGAAAAATCTTTGTATCACCAATTGGAATGTTGTTTTTATTTTCTGTCTCTTCAAGAAGTTTATCCAGTTTCATTACATCACGAGCACTGCCTGTCTTAGGGAGCATAATGGCATCAGGGAGTGCAAGGAGTATTGTCTTTACATCATCTTCTCCACCGTTTGAGAAAGGATTTATCCTCACAATAACCTCTGATTCGCCAAAATCAAGAACACTCAAAGCATTTCTTACAAGAAATCGCGCATCAATCTTCTCCTTCTGACTTACTGCATCTTCTAAGTCAAGGATAATTACATCGGCTCCAAAGAGTCCGCCTCCTTCCATAAGATAAGGGTTGTTACCTGGAAGGTATAAGCGGGTCCTTCTGAAGTCATCCGTTTTTTGCTTTTTGTCTTTCTTCCCAAAATTAAATCTATCCAGAAATGGACTATTGAACTTAAATAATGCTGCTTCTAACCTTGATTTAATTACAAAATCAAGTGCACCATCATCTACTACCTCAATCTCACAGAATGCAATACCATACCTCAAGAGATACTCTTTTATATAATCTCTGATGTGGTTTCCGAATAACCTCTCTACAGAACTCTCAAGAGTAACCTCAATACTTTCATTCTTTGAGGGTTTAAGATTTATCTCTATGTCTGCTTTATCCTTCTTACCAGCAACAAAACTCTTTGTAATCTCCATCTTGTTTGTTTTATTACCACCGATTAAATTATAAGTCAAGAAAAAAATAGTGTTATTGCTCACTACTTACTG
>SOKM01000192.1 GCA_004375785.1 Candidatus Cloacimonadota bacterium
CAGAGCGGTATTTGCACATGGGCTTGGATGAATGGAGTGAAAGAGGGGATATAGCATGGGTATGATACTCAAAGGCGATTGCATCGAGGTTATGAAAGCGATTAAGCCGAACTCCGTGGATGCGATAGTTTGCGATCCTCCCTATGGATTGGAGTTCATGGGGAAGGAGTGGGATAAGCTCTGGGATAAAAGAACTATTCAAGAAAATAAAAATTGGTACGATCCAAGAAATAATAGCTTCCAAAAATACAATCCAATTTCTTATTTGCATGACAAATCACCATCTAAATATCAAGCAGGAAAAGATATGCAACTCTGGCACACCCAATGGCTAACCGAAGCCTATCGGGTGCTGAAGCCTGGGGGGTCAATGCTGGTAATGGGTGGAACGAGGACTAGCCATAGATTAGCTTGTGCAATTGAGGATAGCGGATTTATAATCAAGGATACGTTAATGTTCATGTATGGCTCAGGATTTCCGAAAGCACAGGATTTGGGGAAGATGATTGATAAAAGGAATGGACGGAAGGCAGAAGATTTTAAGCGATTGGGTGAATACTTGAAACAACAGCGTGGGAATAGACCACAAAAAAATATTGCCAAATTCTTTCCTAGCAAAACAGGTGGACTAACTGGATGTGTGGCAAATTGGGAATTAGGTTTAAATGTTCCAACTGCTAAACAATATAGTTTATTGAAAGATTTGCTGAAGTTAAACTATAAATTTGACTGGTTAATTAAAAGAGAGCAAGCAGAAAGGGAAAAGATTGGAGAAACAAAATATGCAAAATTAAGAAAGGGACAACGATATACAGGGTTTGGAAGTGATGTCTATCAATGTGGAATGAATCCAAAGAATGATATAGACGAAACAGCCCCCTCAACCGACCTTGCCAAACACTGGGATGGCTTCAAAGTGGGTGGAATAAAGCCAGCATACGAAAGTATTATATGGGCTACGAAAACATTGACGGACATTGATTATTTTAGTATAATGGTTCATAAGGTAAAGGAGTTATTATGCCATATACTAAAGTTAAGAACGATAAAAGAGGGAAAGACCAATACGGAGAAAAAAACCCAGCATGGAATAAGCCAGCATGGAATAGAGGGGAAGGTCGCTTCATCCGAAGCGATGGATATGTTGTTGTCAGAATTCACAAAAAGATACAAAAGCTTGAACATCGTGTTGTCATGGAAAAACATCTTGGAAGAAAGCTTGAAAGCTGGGAACACATACATCACAGAAATGGCATCCTGCACGATAACCGACTTGAGAATCTTGAACTCTTTACTGACTCAGAACACACAAGAAGATGTCATCCCCAAAAAAAAGACCCTACAAGATGGCGAAGAGTTAAATGCCTCTCTTGTAGTGGATATTTTAATAGGCGTATTGGCGAAGTTAAACGCCATCCTCATTTCTTCCATAACAGAGCTTGCTATATCGCAGGGCGAAAAGCAGGACTCACACCCTAATCTAAAACCAAACTTTAGCCCAATTACCTGGGCGGTCAAGCCACCAGAGGGGAGCTATGTCGACAATGTGCTCAAATGGGGAGTAGGTGCGGTGAATGTGGATGAATGCAGGGTTGGGACTCAAGATAATTTAAATGGTGGTACATATTCAGGAGAACATCGAGAACAAAATGAAAATAGCGAA
The DNA here is from genome assembly GCA_004375785.1 of Candidatus Cloacimonadota bacterium. Lineage (GTDB taxonomy): Bacteria > Hydrothermota > E44-bin80 > E44-bin80 > E44-bin80 > E44-bin80. The sequence continues at coordinate 1,664 of SOKM01000192.1, forward strand.
TGGCAAAATAAAGATAGGTCAGAAGGAAAGGGGAGTGGATTTAGGCGAGGGATAGGTGAATTTAGTCCGCCCAAAGGTCGCTTCCCTGCGAACGTAATCCTGAGCCATCATCCTGAGTGTGTGCAGGTGGGGGTGAAGAGGGTGAAGGGTGCATCTGGCATTAATAAAATTGGTGAACGAGGAGCATTTTCTGGTGATAAATATGGGGATGAAGCAATATCAGGCAAGTTGAAACAAACCTCCAGAGGATACGGCCTCGAAACAGTCGAATCTTGGGATTGCCATCCTGACTGTGCCGTAAGGTTGCTAGATGAGCAGAGTGGGGTGAGTACGGGATTTTATAGACCTAATTGTAAAAATAAGAGTTATAAAGGAACAGCTTTTGGAGGAGGAGAGGTTTCACAACAGCATAATGACTCAGGCGGAGCTTCCCGTTTCTTCTATTGTGCCAAAAGTTCGAGAAGTGAACGTAATAAGGGGCTTGACAACACTGTGTCAATTGATATAATGAAGACATGGAAAGAAAAAGATATAACAAAGCAGGAAAGCTTAGTTCGGCTCCTGGTGGATATGGACAAATTTCCCCCAAGGGCTATCGTCGTATCTGGGACAAAGAACAAAAGCGTTATCGAATGGAGCACGTCTTGGTTTGGGAAAAACACTTTGGAAAGATACCAAAAGGGAAGTGGAGTCATCACAAAGATAGGAACAAGCTCAATAATGATATCTCGAATCTTGAAATACTTGACATTACTACTCACAAAAGAATACATAGCGGATGTAAAATTATTAAAAGGAAATGGTGGAAGCCCTGTTGTAAATGTGGACAATTCCAACCAATTGATAATTACTATAAGCGAATCTCTGGCATCTCGCCTTGGTGTAAAAAATGCTGTGTCAAAAACGCAGTTGAAAATAAGCGTAAAAGAAGGGCGATGCGAACATCCTACGGTAAAACCTGTCTCATTATTTGAATACCTCATAAAACTTGTCACTCGACAAGGGCAGATAATCCTCGACCCGTTCATCGGCTCTGGCACGACTGCTATCGCTGCCCACAACACAGGTCGTAAATGTGTCGGCATAGAGAAAGAGGATGAGTATTTAACCATAGCCAAGAGGCGCATAGATTATTGGAAGAATCAACCAAAGCAAATGGAGATGGGGCTATAATAATGGAGATAACCATGATTGGTGACTATAAAATGTCTAATTACCACACGGTCTCAAATAGCGCTAAATCAGACAAATAAAAGACACCATGATTGGTTTAAATAAGCAAATGGAAATAAGGATATGAACATAATAGAGAGAGCAAGCTATTTTATGG
>SOKM01000112.1 GCA_004375785.1 Candidatus Cloacimonadota bacterium
GGTAGTTCGCGTGAACAGGCAGCCACCTGCCTCAAATCTGCTGGAATTTCTGCAGTTATTGCAAAATCGTTCTCAAGGATATTCTTCAGAAATGGGATAAACCAGGGATTACCGATTGTCGTTTCTGACAAAGCGGTAGATAGGATAAAAGATGGGGATGAGCTCGAAATAGATTTTACTAAAGGTGATATTATACTAAGAGAGGGAGAAAGTATAGAATTCAAAGAGTTTCCGGATTTTATTTTCACTATCCTTGACGCTGGTGGCCTCATTCCGTATGTTAAGAAAAAATTATCGAAGAAGAGATAAGGAGGTTCTATTGTGTCTATAAAGATTGAGGGCAGAAATCTGACTATAGAAGATGTTGTAAAGGTTGCAAAGTATAATGAAAAGATAGAGATTCCTGATATAGCAATGAATAGGGTGACGAAATGCCGTGAGATAGTAGAGCGAAAAGTTAAGGAAAGAGCAATTATGTATGGTGTGACAACTGGTATAGGGGAACTGGCAGATGTGATTCTTACACCTGAACAGGTAGAGCAATATCAGAGGTATCTTGTTTACAGCCATGCAGCCGGTTATGGTGAACCCGTTGCCAGAGGTGATGTTCGTGCAGCAATTCTCAGTAGAATAAATGTTCTGCTTCATGGACATTCAGGCTGCAGGCCCATAATTGTTGAGACATTGAAAGAGATGTTGAACAAGGGGGTTACACCTGTGATGTGTCAGAAGGGTTCTGTGGGTGCTTCTGGAGACCTTTCACCAATGGCGCAGATGGCTCTTGTTCTTTTGGGAGAAGGGGAGGCATTCTTTGAGGGCAAAAGAATGAGTGGAAAAGAGGCTATGGAAAAGGCGGGTGTGCCGACTATAAAATTTGAGGCAAGGGATGGATTGGCAACGATAAATGGTTCGAATGTTATTACAGGGATGGGTACTATACAGATATATGATGCAGAAAGATGGTTGAGAACGACTGAGATTGCTGCTGCGATGACGCTTGAAGTGCTGAATGCAAATATGATTGCTTACGATGAAAGGATACATAAAGCACGTGGTTATCCGGGTGCAATTGATACAGCAGAAAATATCAGGAGACTTGTAGAGGGTAGTGAACTCCTTAAACGGAAAGGGAAGAAGGTTCAGGATGCTTACAGTTTAAGGAGCACACCGCAGGTTGTTGGTGCTGCAAAGGATGCATTTAAGTTTGCAAGAAAGATGTTTCTTATAGAACTGAATGGTGTGGGTGATAATCCCCTCTTTTTTGAAGATGATGGTGGTATCTGTTTAACAGGAGCGAACTTCCAGAGTGCACCGCTTGCATTTGGACTTGAACTGCTTGGAACAGCAGTTACCACGGTGTGTGTACTTTCAGAGAGAAGATTGAACAGATTGATGAATCCCCATCTCAGTATGGGGTTGCCTGCATTTCTTACAAAGGGAGCAGGCATGTTTTCAGGGCTTATGTTATCCCAGTACACAGCGGGTTCCCTCTGTTGTGAAAACAGGATTTTATGCCATCCTGCAGCAACGGGCTCTATTCCAGCAGCCGCAGACCAGGAGGATTTCGTCAGCATGGGAATGACAACGGCAATAAAGACACGGCAAATAATTGAGAACGCAAATGCAGTGGTCGCGATAGAGTTAATGGCGGGTGCTCAGGCAGTTGATTTCAGAAAACCGGTGAAACCTGGGAAGGCTACCCAGATTACCTATGATGTAGTGCGAAGGTATGTAAAGAAGCTGGAAGAGGACAGACCCCTTTACGATGATATAAACAACCTGACTGCTGTGGTAAAGTCAGGAGAATTCCTCGATGAAGTAGAAAAGGCGATAGGATTTCTCAAATAGAGATTTCTTATGTAGGAGGGATTTCCAAATCCCGATAATGAGAATGCAAAATCTGCTTACCTCACGAGAAGAATTTTTTCAGTCTTCTTATCTTTACCTACCTCAAGGGCGCAGATGTATATGCCTGAGGGCAGCAACCTGCCATTATTGTCTCTACCATCCCAGGATACGGCAGTGGTTAGTGCCGAGTGGTTAGTGGTTAGTGAAAAAGATTTCACTACCCGTCCGGTCATATCATAGATTTTTAACTCTATGCTCTTTGCCCCTTGCCCTATGCAATATTCAATATTAACTCTATCACGAAAAGGATTTGGCGAAACTTTTAGATATCTATTTATCCCGGTAACTACAGCAGATACAGGGCCATACCATTCTATATTTCCATTTAACTTCACCACACCAAGTTTGTAGTAATACCATCTCCCTGGCATGATTTCTTCATCTTTATACGAATAAGTCCTGGGTGAAGGCGAAGAACCAGAACCAGGAATTCGGGCAATTTCATAGTAATCTTTATCTTCTCTAATAGATTTCTTGAGAATAAGATACTGTAAACAACCATTTTCCATCTCAGGTCTCCACTCCAGTTTAATATAATAAGTTTCCGATGTTGCAGTGAATGAGGGTGTCTCTATTCCAGTGGGTTCATCTCTATAGGCATAGATCGCCCAGCTGGGTTGAAAAATATTATGCTTATTGACTGTATAGGCAACATGAGGTATACCTTCTGCATCGAGGGCAAGACTGCCACGCCAATACGCTATATCAGCATTAGCATCATAATTTGTAAAGGTATCTACAACTTCAATCTGCCAGGCCAGACCATTATCAGTTGAATAAGCATATTTTACGTTTGGCCCTGCTACATAAAAGATATGAATTGTATCTCCTTTTACTGCCATTGATGTCCACTGAGAACTTCCTGCCGGGTCAAGAACCTGCGTTGTCCATCCAGGATTTGTGTAAGCATAAGATAGTCCACCTGCTGCATAAGCGATAAATCTAACAACGTTTCGCATGGTGAAAGAAGGCATTGCACAAGAGCTGGCGGGATTAGCAGCTGCAACAAATTCTACAGACCAGGATGTGCCACCATTACTTGAGAATGCATACTTCAGTTCACCTGATGCCATATGGGGATAATAGACCACATGGATTGTATCTGTCTCATCTATATGAATCATTGCTCGGCATATATTACCAGCACTTATAGTTTCAATGGTTGTTGTTTGCCAGGAACTCGGACCAAGGCGCACAGCATGTCTATAATCGTTATTGAGTCTGCAATAGGCAAGGTGAGGGACATTTGAGTTGTCAACATCGATGTCACAGTGCCACCAGGAACCTTCGATGGTTTCGAGTGTCCAGTTCGACCCGCCGTCCGATGAATAAGCATATCGGACATCGCTTAGACATCCTATTGCGATATGCACATCATCTAAAGCATCGAGTGCAATACCTATTCCGTAAGATGCCCCATAGGAAATATTTCTGATTGTCCAGGAAGAACCGTTCCAGAATCCATAACGTGTATCACCTCCATAGTAGTTGTAAACAATATGTGGATATCCAGAGCCGTCAATGGCTATGTCAGCATCATATCCTATCATAGGGTCGGAGGTGGGACGGAATTCTACTGTGTCTCTTACCCATGGTCCAAGAGCATAGATAGGAGTGACAAAAGCGTAAAATAAAAGTCCAATCATTATTCCACAATTAAATCTATTCATTTTTACCTCCTTATTTCTGAATAACCCCTAAACCCGCTCTATATATTCGCTCGTGCGGGTGTCTACTTTTATCATATCACCCACATTTATAAAAAGCGGTATATTAACCTTTAATCCCGTTTCTGTTGTGGCAGGTTTTGTCCCAGTTGATACGGTATCTCCCTTATGACCCGGTTCAGTTTCAGTTACGGTTAGTTCAATAAACATAGGAGGTTCTATACCAACCTGTTTTCCTTCAGCAAATAGACAGGTTACATCAATACCTTCTTTCAGGAAATTGGTTACTTCGGATAAAACATCTCTGTGGAAAGGAACCTGTTCGTATGTATTCTTATCCATAAAATAAAATTGTTCACCATCATTATAAAGGTACTGGTAAGGCCGCCTCTCTATTCTGATAACGTCAATCTGTGCTCCTGCTCTTATTGTGTCGTCGAGCACCTGTCCTGTTTCTATGTTTTTGAGTTTTAACCTGACAAATGCCCCGCCTTTTCCAGGTTTTACATGAAGAAAATCTATTATTGTATAAATACCATTTTTATATCGAATATTCAAACCTTTTTTTATATCTGATGCCGTTGCCATAGGAAAATCAAACCTCTATAAGTTTTTCTTTTGGGGATTTTGTAAGTATCTTGACCCGGTTGTTAAGAATTGCAATATCGTCCTCTATCCTTACACCACCCCATTCAGGAATGTAAATAGCAGGTTCTATTGTGAAAACCATTCCGTTTCCTACTATATCCTTACTCCTGAAGGAGACCCCGGGAGACTCATGAACCTCAAGTCCAATCCCATGTCCTAACCCATGTCCAAAATTCTCACCATAACCAGCTTCTATTATTATATCTCGTGCAGTTTTATCCAACTCTTTTAGTTGCATATCAGGTTTAATACATTTTATTGCAGCCATCTGTGCTTTCAGAACAATATTATATATCTTTTCCTGTTTCTTAGTTGTCTTTCCTACAACTACTGTCCTTGTAATATCCGAGACATAGCCTTTGTAAGTTGCACCAAAATCAAGCAGGAAAAGGTCTCCCATTTTTATCTTTCTCATTCCCGGCTGTCCATGAGGGAGAGAGGAATTTGTCGAAGTAAGTGCAATGGTAGGGAAGGGATGTGCAGTCGAGCCATTGCTTCTAAGTATATATTCAAGTTCTGAAGCAATTTCAATCTCTCTGACTCCTACTTTTATAAAACCAAGTATTTTTGAGAAGGCTAAATCGGCAATTTTTGCTGCTTTTGATATCTTTTGAATTTCAGCACTCGTTTTGAACATTCGAAGCCTTTCTATAATTCCGCTTACTGGGATAAAACTTCTCCCAGACAGACTTCTCTTTATTTTCCTGTAGAGTTCGTAGTGAAGATGTGCCGACTCAAAAGCAATCTTTTTTCTCTTTTTTATTAATGTTTTTAAGTATGATGTGAAAGGTTTTTTAATAGTTATTATATTACATTTAGTGGTCTCTTTACCAGCCTGTTCAGTAAATCTCGAATCTGTTAAAAGATGGGTTCTGTTTTTTGATAAAAGAAGTACAGCCCAGTCACCTGAAAAACCGGTAATGAATTGAATGTTCTTCAGGTTTGTAATGAGAAAATAATTGGAACCCTTTTGGAGATGCTCGAAAATTTCTCTGTTTTTCACGGCTGCATCTTCTTTAGCCAATCCTGGAAATTATCGAGGTTTTTAGATTCTTTCCTTTCCTCCTCTTCAGTTATCTCTTTTGAATCTCTTTCTTCTAAGGGACTTATTTGTGGAGGTTGTTCTTGTGTTCCTGCTTCTTCTAAGGGGTTCATTTGTGGGGGTTGTTCTTGCGAACTTCCTCTTTCTTTCTGTTCTATTTGTGGAGGTTGTTCTTGTGGACCTGCTTCTTCTGGAGTTTGTTTCTCCAGTTCTTCTATTTTATTCTTGAAGTTTTCATTTTCCGGGTCGTTGCTTAGCAATTCCTTATAAATATTTAGTGCCTCATCCACAAAACCTTGACTGAGATAAATTTTTGCAAGCGTTTCGGTTGCAGTTGGTTTTTCTTTTTCCTCTCCTGGTTCTTTCACTTCTTCTAAGCTTTCCTGAGATGTGTCCACAGGAGAGACAACTTCTTCTTTCTCTAACTCCTTGCTTAACTCAAAAACAAACTTTTCTGTTTCAGCAGGTGCCTCTTGCTCTGGCATTGCCTGAGTCGTTTCCAAACTATCCTTTTCAAAAATGGATGTCATTCCTTCCAGTGGCTCCACCGCCTTCGGGGGCTTCACTTCTTGTGGATGTTCCTCCTCTTTCGGAGGTTGTTCTTCGGCCAATTGTTCTGTCTCCTTCGGAGGTTCAGCTACCATAGGAGTTTCTAAATCTACAGGTGGTTTCTCTTCCACTGGCTCTTCTTTTTCTACCGATGTTTCAATGTCGGAAACCTCTTGTTTTTCTTGAGTCATAACAGGTTCTTCAGAAGCTGGAGGCTGTTCTTCAAACATTTCCGAGAATGTGGAGGTAACAGGCTCAGTTCCTTCCTCTTTTTTTTCTTCCACTTCAGTGACAATTGTTTCAGAAGATTTCTCAGTGACTGGTGGGGTATCTTCAAAAATTTCTGTGAGCGTTGGAGTATCTGGAGTTGCTACTTTTTGCTCTGGTATTGTCTGAAAACTATCATATTCTGTTGATTTTTGGATACTCTCTTCAACGAGATTTTTAAGTGATTCTACCTCCCTTTCAAAAGTTTCGTTCGGAGGGTCCAATTCCAAGAGTTTTTTATAAACATCGTATGCGTCTTCATTCTGGTTAAGAGTTTTATATACCTCGCCAAGTTTTTCAAGGACAACAATGTTCTGGGGATCGTTTTCCAGTGCTTTGTTAAATTCTACCTTAGCCATTTCATACATTCTTTTATCCGTGTAACATCTCCCAAGAACAATTCGTGCACTTGCGTAATTAGGATGGATCTCCAGGCCTTTCTGAAGGATATCGATTGCTTCATCAACCATATTATTTTTTCTGTATGCATTGGCAAGTGACGAGAAAACAAGTGATTTTGGATCTTTTGCTAATCTTTCACTCAGTTTTTCGATTTCAGGTGGAAGTCCTTCATTATTTTCAGCCAATTTTTACCTCCATTTTCATTTTTTAATATATTTTTACACATTTATTTGCTATTGTCAAGAGAAAAATAAATTTTTTTTAAAAATTTTAAAATTTCTCTTGACAAATTAATATATCTGATATATTATTCTCAAAAACTGAGAAAGGAGGTGTTTCGGATGAAGAAAATACTTGCTATTATAATACTGCTTTCTTTTCTTATTACTTTTATTGGTTTTATAGGCTGTGGTCCCAAGAGTGCTTCCAAAGAGACTATGGACCAGTTAGAAGAGGCAAAAAGTGCCTGCGAGTCTGCAAAAGCTGAAGTAAAGAATTTAGAGAGCCAGATAGAGGAGCTGAAGAAAGAGAAAACCGCTAAAGAGGCAAAGATTGTAGAACTCGAAAAACAACTTGAGGAATTAAAAAGAGGAAAGTAAGGTTAAATTGAAAGGAGTGGATGTGAAATGAAAAAACTATTTTTAGTAATCTTTTTATCTATTTTTCTTTTGGTTTTTTATTCTTTAGCAATGGCGATGTCAGAAGAAGAAGCGATAAAGATGATAGAAGAATATAAAACCTGTGCTGATGAATATGGAGCAAAGGTAGAGGTACTTAAGGCTGAGCTTGAACCTTTAAAAAATGCAGTTTCTGAGCTTGATAAGAAGATTGCCGACCTTGAAGCCGAGATAGCAAAATACGGTGATACAGGAGAATATGACTACTACACTGTCAGAGAAGGAGATTGGCTTGCCAAACTTGCAGAATATAAAAATGTCTATGGACATGGAAACTATGCAAAGTGGAGAAGGATTTATAACGCCAATAAAAATCTTATTAAGAACCCAGATTTAATCTACCCAGGTTGGAAGCTAAAGATCCCGAGACCTTAATAACATACTTGTTTAAAAGGCAGCCAACTATGTTCGTAATTGGCTGCCTTGTATTTTTTGTAGAGAACTATTTTTAGGTGAACTTTTTTACCATTCGAACTGTGAACCAGACAGTTTTGCCGTTTTAAATAGTTCAGGTATTATTCTTTAATGTTATTTTGGAGTTAAAACTTAATGTATGCTCTAAAATTAGATATTTTCAATTTGAAACTGTACAGGTCCTAGATTTATAAATTACCACACAAGGCTTAGTTTCTAATTGACTGAAAAAACTTATATTCTGCAGGGTTTTCCCCTTATTAACTTTCTTGGAAATAATGATAAGAATCTCAGGGTTTTACAACAAAGATTTTCAGGAAGGATAGTAGTAAGAGGAGAAAAACTTATTCTTATTGGAGAGAAAAAAGAGGTCGAGAAATTTGAATCTGGTCTTCAAATTCTCATATCAATGATTGAGGCTGGCGATATTATAGATGAGATTTCTATTGGTTTAGCGTTTGAAAAGGAAAGTAAAAAGAAAAAGGAAGAAGAACCTTTATCAATCAAAACACCCAAAAAGATAATTCGACCAAGAACCCCTGGTCAGATAAGATATGTTGATGCAATTGAAAACAAAGAGATAGTAATCTGTATAGGCCCATCTGGAACAGGAAAGACATATTTAGCCGTTGCCAAGGCTGTTCAAAATCTTATTTCAAAAAAGTACGAAAGGATTATTCTTGTTAGACCTGCAGTTGAAGCAGGAGAAAATCTTGGCTTTTTGCCAGGAGATTTCAGGGAGAAGATAGACCCCTACTTAAGACCTCTCTATGATGCCTTGATTGATATGGTCTCAAGTGATAAGTTAAAAAAACTTTACGAAACGCAAACTGTAGAGATTGCTCCTCTTGCTTTTATGAGAGGTCGGACACTTAACGATGCATTTATAATTCTTGATGAGGCACAGAATACAACGAGTGTTCAAATGAAGATGTTTCTAACACGGCTTGGAAATGGTGCTAAAGCAGTTGTTACAGGAGATATAACACAAATAGACCTGCCTGAAAAACAATCTTCCGGTCTTGTGCAGATACAGAAAATCCTTGAGAAAGTTAAATCCGTCCAATTCATATATCTTACAAAGAAAGACGTTGTGAGGAGAAAATTGGTACAGAGGATTGTAGAAGCGTATGAGAAATATTCAAACGAAAAACAAAAATAATTTTAGAAAGATATTAAGAAAACTACTCAGGCATCCTTTCATTAGTGTAATAAAATTCATCATTATTTTTTTTCTCCTTAATCTTATTTATCCCAGACCAGGGGGCTCTTTTGTTTCAATGAGAGAAGGGGATATTGCGCAGCAGGATATAGTATCGCCATTTACTTTTCCTGTAAAAAAAGCCCCAGAGGAAATTAAAAAGGAAAAAAAGAGAGCAATAGAAAGTGTCCTACCAGTCATTGATTATGATGATGAGAAGACCCGTGAGATGAGAGAAAAGATAGATAGTTTCTTTGTCAGACTTTTTGAAAGGAAAGAAAAAACTCTTGATAAAAAACTTGAAAACCTGACAGAGAGTGGATTCAGAGTCTCTAAAAATACCGTTATTTTTCTGCTCAAGCCAGAAATAAGAAGGAAAGAGAAAGAACTCAAGGAAATTTTTTTTCAACCAGTTGAGAAAGGTATAATTTATAATAAGAATGAAATTCCTTATATCAAAGAGAGAAGAATATCTGTAAGGAAATCGAGCGGTGAAATTATATATTTATCAAAGGATTTTTACAGTCTTAATGAAGCAAGGGAGTTTGTAAAAAAAAGAGCCTTTTCCTCTATAAAAAAAAATGAAGAAATGATTAAAGCAATGGATGAGGTAATAGACCAGTTTTACATCCCAAATTTGAGAATAAATATAGAGGAAACCGAAAAGAGAAGAAAAGAGGCAAGTGCGTCTGTTTCAGAAACGAAAGGACTGATCTTGAAAGGTGAGATGATTATTAGGGCTCATGACCAGGTAACAAAAGAAACAGCACTCAAACTGAGTTCGTTAAATGAGATATTGGTCCGGAAAAAGAGCGTATTAGAGAATATTCTCCTGAGGACTGGATTGAATATAATCCTTCTACTGTTGTTATTCTTTTTATATTTTTATATCATTAAATATAAAAATTATTTATGGGAAGAGAGAGAAAAATTATTAGTTTTAGAAATTACTATGCTTGTTTTTTTATACCTTGCTTCATTTCTTTTGAAGTTGGAACATACATTTCTTTTTCTTATACCAATATCTTTTCTTGCAATGGTCTTCACACTGCTTTTTGGAGAAATCTTCAGTATGGTAATTTCTTTTACTTTAGCGAGCATAATCGCGGTCTTTCTTGGAATGCAGTTTCCAATTTTTCTTTTTTTAATTTGCAGTAGTTTTGCTGGCATTTTTAGTATAAAGGGTATTAAGAGAAGGGCTAAACTATATAAAACTCTACTCTTTATTTCTGTTACAAATATATTATTGGTTTTCGGACTTGAATCCTTTAGTAGAACACCCGTGATGAATATCCTACTTGGAACCTCATTTGGTCTCATAAATGCTGTTGCATCAGTTTTCCTTTTGAGTGGTTTACTCCCGCTTTTTGAAAAGTTTACTGAGATTACGACCAACATAACACTCTTCGAGTGGTCTGACCTCAACCTGCCTTTATTGAAAAAACTTTCTGTTACAGCACCTGGAACTTACAACCACTCCATTATTGTTGGTAACCTTGCAGAAGCAGCTGCTGAATCAACAGGAGCAAATTCTATTCTGACAAGGGTTGCATCTTACTATCATGACATTGGAAAAATGGTGAAGCCTGAATATTTTATTGAGAATCAGATGGGTATAAAAAACCCACATGCCAAACTTACCCCACAACTAAGTTGTATCATTCTGATTTCCCATGTCAAAGAAGGTGTTGAGATTGCACTGCGGTACAGGATACCCAATGAAATAATCAGAATCATAAGAGAACACCATGGTACTTCATTAATTGTTCCTTTCTTTGAAAAAGCAAAAAAGCAAAAGCATGAAGGAAAACTTAATGAGGACCAGTTTAGATACCCTGGACCTTTACCGTCAACAAAAGAATCGGGCATAGTAATAATTGCGGATTCTGTAGAAGCTGCCTCCAGAAGCCTCGAAGAGCCAAATGCAAAAAAATTGAAATCATTAATCAACGAGATTATCGAAAACCGTTTTCGTGACGGGCAGTTAAATAATTCTCAATTAACACTTGTGGATCTGAAAAAGATTTGTGAAAGCTTCCTT
>SOKM01000006.1 GCA_004375785.1 Candidatus Cloacimonadota bacterium
AAATAATATTCCAAGGTTTTTCTAACCCTACAACTTGTCCTGCTCTACCAATACAAAGTGCCAAATTCTTCTGCATCATATGGTGCATAACCTCTCTACGAGGACGTTCGATGACTTCATCGTGATAAAAAACCCACCTAACATCAAAAGGTCTGTATAGAATTTCTTTTATTGAATTCCTCCATTTTTTATCATTTCTAATGTTTTCGCGTGCTGTTTTTAATTTCCAATTTGATTTATCTCGTAGACGAAATGTCTCTCTAACAAGTTCATCTGGCATTTTTTCATCAAGAAACATTCTAATACGACGTTTCAGTGATTCCTTATCAGAATCTATGACAAAACTATCCCTTGATGTCACTATTCCAACACTATTTACAGGAAATATTTCAGTTATTTTAGGATATTTCTCATAAAATTCTAAAAGTTTTTCATCTCTTGGAATGAAAAGATAGAATTCTGATTTTGGCGATAATTTTTTCCATTTTGTCTTCTTTATATCTTTTTTCAAAAGCCAATCATACTTCTGTTTACGTAGCCCCCACACCTCAGCGTGATAAACATTGCATTTATGTTTATGCTTCCGTCTCTTTCTTGGGGGTTTCTCTTTGTCAAAAAGGCTCTTTTGAATCGGGGAATGAGACATAGAAGGTAATGGTTCATCTTTCTTTTCCTGTCTTTTTATGAAAAGGGCAATTGCTACTCCCTGACGGATATCAAAAACATTTTCATCCTTTCCACCTTCAGGGGTTTTTTCTTTTTTCAAGGCGTTTCCATGTAAATCTAAAATATAAATTTCATTGAAACTTTTCATCAATGATTGCCTCATACCTCTGAACGTTGGATTATCGAGATAACTGTGATTGGTAATATATCCTAAAACACCCTCACCTATCTGTTCAATTTTCCACTGGGCAAAACGGATGAATTTTACATAATCGTCCTGCAGCCATTTAGGATTCTTCTCGCCAAGAGGTTTACCATCAACGAATTTGTAATCTTCTATAAGGTTGCCTATCCAGGTTTTTATCTTCTTTCTTTTTTCTTTTCCATTCTTGGTCGTTACTGTGATATATTTCTGGCTTACATTCGCCGAATGTCCTGAATACGGAGGATTGCCAAATATGACCAGAATAGGTTGTTCCTTTTTAACTTCTCCTGCTAAATGGGATTCTTCAGAAAGTGAAGACATACCCGGAAGTTCGGTCTGAGCAAGTTCTTCCATTTCCAACGTATTAGTAAGGTAGAATTTGAACCTGTCATCCTTTTGTAGTTTATAGCCAAGTTCCTCTAATAGAAAAGATATTTTTAAATGACCGACTGCGTATGGTGCCATCAGCAGTTCAAATGCATAAAAATTCTTGAGAATATGTTCTCTTACGAGAGGATATCTTATACCTTCCCCATATTGGTCGACAGATTCCTCTATTACCAGTTTTGCTGCCTCAGCTAAAAATGTTAGTGTTCCCGCAGCAGGGTCTAAAACTGTCACAGAATCTTCTGCAAGTCCATCTGGTCTATTAAAATGTTTCTTCAAAATGTTGTGTATAGAACGGACAATATATGAGACAATTGGTTCAGGGGTATAATAAACACCTCTCTTTTCCCTTGTTTTTGGGTCATATTCAGCAAGAAATGTTTCATAAAAATGAACGATTGGGTCTTTACCCTTGCCTTCATGAAAAAATTTGCTAAGGATATTTTTTACATCAGAAACTGAGAGAACTTCAGCAATATCATCAATAATCCATTCCATCTGTGGGGGCAAATCTCCAAGAGAAATGAATTCAAATACTTCCCTTAAAATTCCAATAGTATGCGGAATGTTATCGTAAGCAAGTTTTCTATTGAATTCATTCTCTGAACGAGTCCTGGCAGCAAAAAGTCCATAGGTTATGGTCTGTGAGTAGAGGTTGGCAAAGTCTTCTTTAGTAAGCCCGCTTATGAGATATTTTCTGAATGCTTCATAAAATCCGTGTAGGGGCGACCCTTGTGGTCGCTCTTCTTTTTGGGCAGGGACAAGCCCTGCCCCTACTTCTTCTTGTAACTCCTGAGTAATAACCTCATCCTTCAAAAAACTTGTCCTCTTTGCTAATTCTACTGCCAGGGTTTTAGCACTATAGACTTTCGGTAGTGAGAAAGAAAAGAATTTCTCAAGCAGTTCAAGAAACTCTGGTTCTTTTTCAACCGTGGGGACGGTTTTAAGTTTATGCATAACAAAAGGTCTTCCGATACGAACGCTGTCAATCAAAGTTCCATTGCGATAAAGCCTGAATTCAAAAAAGTTGGTAAGAATCAGGTTAGGGAAAACCTGCCGATAGCGTTTTAATTGCTCTTTCGTTTCTATCTGGTCTAAATACTCTGTTGTCGGTGGCTTGGCTTCAATATAGCCAACAATATGTTGTGTCCCATCCCAGATTCTAAAATCGGGATTTCCGGCTTCGGTCTTCTTTGGTAAGGTTGTTATATGAATGTTTTTCTTCTTAGCAGATTCAGAATATTCTTTTAGCAATCTCTCAAGAGCAGAATAATAACTTTCCTCTCTTGCATCCCCCTGTTTGGTAACCTCTAAAAGTTCTTTTAAGTATGATTTCAGCATTATCCTTCAGTTTATTACAATGATAATAAAAAGTCAAGGGTTTTCTATACTAAAAATCTATGAAAATTTCGAGAGAAGGGGGCGGGGGCTAACATTGTGACACACCCCGTCCTATACCATACGGTATAGGACACCCCTCTTTTTAGAGGGGAATACACCCCATCCTCCTCCCATCCCATTCCAATGAGTAGCAGAATACAGTATCACAAATTTCGTTTGACTTTGCAAAAAATAATCATATAATAAAACTAAATAAAATGAAGTATCTTGTTTCAGCATTGATTGGACAAATTAGGGTAAAATTCAATAGAGACATTACAGGATTGTTTCTATAGAAAGTAAAGCAGAGAAAAAACGCTTCACCCTATTTTGTTCCCTAAGTTAATTGAACTAAGATTGCGGACACATTGTCATTATATTGAACATCTTTGCTTCAAGGAATAAATTTTCCTTTATGCTAAGTTTATAAAATTGTTGACTTATTTTTCTCACTTTTGTGGCACGAATTATGCTTTAGTGTATATATAGAAATAGAAAATGTAAGTCAGGATGGGGCAGGTAGTCTTTTTGTACTAAAATAGCATTTGTTTCAGAAGAAAGTTGATACAAAATGAAAAAGGGAAATATTAAAGAACTTCTACAGGATCATTCATTTAAACAAAAACGAATGGAGGAGAAACTCAAGCAGAACTCTTTAAGAATAAAGAATATTTTCGATGGGATTGTCCATGCTCTGACCTTGATAGTAGAAACAAGGGATCCGTATACAGCAGGACATCAGAAGAGAGTTGCAAAACTTGCCAGTGCAATAGCGAAAGAGATAGGATTATTGGATGAGCAAGTTGAGGCAATACGTTTAGCAGGACTAATTCATGATGTCGGCAAAATAACAGTACCTTCTGAAATCCTCACCAAGTCCAGTCTCTTAAACGAAAACGAATTCAATATTATTAAAAGTCATTCAGAAGTAGGATATGATATACTTAAAAGAATTGACTTTTCGTGGAACGTTAGTGAGATTGTGTTTCAGCATCACGAAAGATTGGATGGATCAGGATATCCTTTAGGTTTGTATGGTGAAGAGATCCTTATCGAAGCAAAAATTATTGGTGTAGCTGATGTTGTTGAAGCTATGTCCTCTCACCGTCCTTATCGTCCAGCTCGAGGCATAGGTAATACTTTTAGCCATTTATCAGAGAACAAAGAAATCCTATATGATTCTCAAGTAGTAGAAGCTTGTCTAAACCTTTTTTATAAGAAAGGGTTTAAATTGGACAAATTGGGGTAAAATTCAATAGAGACATTTAAGGGGTGTGAAGAAGATTATACTTGTGAGGTAAGAGATACTATTTAAGTAAAACTGGAAGCATCGTCTGTTTTTATCTTCCTCCCTATCGCATTATCTTTTTGGAATGCAACGACGGTGTCGTTGCAATCTGTAGGGGTAACCAAATAAATTTCGCTTGACTTTGCAAAAAATAATCATATAAAAAAACTTACTAATGGAATATAAGATAATAACTCCTGATGATAATGAGTATCCTGAAAAACTTAAGACGAGACAGAGATAGTGTTCCTGAGAAAATTTATTATAACGGTGTGATGGGGGCAGGCGTTCATTTGTCTAAGCATTATGGCAGATATAGGTTTGAGTGAGGTGAGTAATTCTCGCTTTCTCGAGAAACCGAGAAAATCATGGATTTTTTACTTAAATTATTCAAGGGTTTAGCAAACGAGAAAAGGTTGAAGATAATCGAAGTTTTGATCGAGCATAAAGAGATGACTTTAGAGAATATCGTCAAGAGGTTAAAACTGCCATATAAAACGGTAGCAAGAAATCTAAAGATTCTTGAAAATGCAGGATTAGTTACAAGTCAGATATTGCAGGGCATAGCCTATTATTCACTGAATGATACTCCAGATTTAAGTTATAATAGAAACCTGCTCAACCTAATTAGAGTTCGCTTAAAGGAGAAAAAGGAGTGAGTAACTTCTCGCTTTCTCGAGAAACCGAGAAAGATAATATATCAAATTAATGAGACTGTTTCATATTTTGTGACACTTAGGGTAATACTTTAACTGGTATAGTTTCAGGTGATTCTGTCTTCCTTTTTTAGAACTGAATCCATACCTAACCTTCTCCATCTGTCTCCAACTTCTAATAAGAGTTTCTATATTTCCACATCGGGGAACTCTTTGATTGTCTAAATAGAGAACCATATTCTCAAAATCAGGTCTCATTAAGAACCGTATTGCCTGTGTATGAGGGGTTTCATACTCAAGTAGAATAAAACAGATTTTAAAAAGTATAATTTCAAAGTTTGGCTTGACAAAAAATAGAAATTCAGATATATTAAAGAGATAAAATAAAAAAGGAGGTCACAATGAAACATTTTTGGATAATTTGTCTTGTAGGTATAGTTATACTTATTTCGGAGACAAACCTATTTGCCCAATGGGAACCTGATGTAAGGCTTACTTTCGATAATGCTAGTTCCCATATTTATTATAACAATGCATGGCAGATAGCAGCGATTGGAGATACTGTTCATGTAGTATGGTGTGACAAACGTGATGGAAACAGCGAGACTTACTATAAGCGTTCGACAGATGGCGGAACAGTCTGGGAAACAGATACTCGCCTCACAGATGACCCTGGTAATTCGGAATATTCTACTATTGCGGTTTCAGGTTCAAAAGTCCATGTAGTATGGGAAGACGACCGTGACGGGAATCTTGAGATTTACTATAAGCGCAATCCTACGGGTAATATTGGAGTTAAGGAGTCTTTCCTAACAAAAATTACTGAGTTAGAACAAAGTTTAAAGGTTTACCCCAATCCCTTCACTACAAAGATTAGTATCAAGTGTTCAGGGATTGGTGAGAAACAAAAAGTTACCTTAGAGATTTATGATGTAAGCGGTCGCTTAATCAAATCAGTTCCACTTACCACTAATCACTTATCATTAGGCGCTGACTTACTTCCCGGCATCTATTTCCTCAAGGCTGATGGAAAGTATGTCAGGAAAGTGGTGAAGGTGAGGTAGTTGCCAATCAATGGAAGGGTTATGAAGAATGGTGACTGGGTTGACTGGGGACTGGGGATGGAGGCTGACATTGTGACACACCCCGTCCTATACCATACGGTATAGGACACCCCTCTTTTTAGAGGGGACTACACCTCGTCTCTCGCAATGAGATCTATTTTATATGTTTTCAATATTTTTCTGTGTTTTTCTGTGGCTATTTTTTCTTGACTTGTTTCTAATTTTGTTATATGTTTATTCAATGAGACTAAAGAAACGAATAAATGCCAAATAAGGTAAAAATCAACAAAATGCAATATATATATTTATGTTTGTAAGGAGGTGAAGATATGCCTAAGATTGGGATGAAAGAAATTTCCAAAATTGCCAAGGAATTAGAGATTCCAGCAGATGTCTTTCTTTCAGAGGCAATCGAGACCTTTCTTAGAAAGGAGTTAAGAAAGGTTCAGAGTGAGATATATCAATTATGTGGTAAGTATGAAGTAAGCAAATCTTCTGAAATTGACGAGAAATATAGAAAAGGCGAATTGAAGGAGAAAAACTCCTGGGAGGACTATTTTAAGTTAGACCATTTAGAGTACAGAAGAAAGCAGATTTTGAAGGCTCTGGAGGAAATTGGTGCACATCATTAACATAGAAAAACTCTCTGAAATTGCAGAGATAGAATTCTCTGACATTATAGAGGATGTAATTCCTGGTCTCAACAGATTAAGAATATTACTCAGGGAAGGGAGTTTCATCGATATCTGGTATTCAATTACCAATCCTGATAGATATGCTTGCCACTGGGAAAGAAAGAGTATTGATGGAACTATATACAGGCATAACAATGCTCCACATAAGGATTGGGAGAAGGTTTCTACTTATCCGAAACATTTTCATAATGGAACTGAAGATAGAGTTGAGGCAAGCGAGATACCAGATAATCCAGTGGATGGACTGAGATATTTCTTAAGATTCGTAGAAAGTAAAATAAAAATAGAAGAAGGAAAAGTGAAAGAATAAGATGAAGCGAAAAGGAAAGACAAGATGAGTGTGGATACAAAACATTTTTATGTAATAAGTGATAAAAAAATTCTTAGTGGTGAACCTGTTATAAGAAGCACAAGGACACCTGTAAGAGCTATCGTTGAGCTGTGGAGAATGGGACTATCTCCAGAGGAAATTAAAACCAAGCTTCCCCACTTGACTTTGGCACAAATATTTGACGCTCTGAGTTATTTCAAAGACCATAGTGAAGAGATTAATGGTTATATTGAAAAGAATACAGTTCCAGAAACCCTATTATAAATGAATTAAAGGAATTTCACCAACGAATTGCTGAATTTAAAAAAAAGGAAATTAACTGCATGCGAGCAAAAAAGGCACAGCAGAAGAGTGAGGAAAATTATATAAAAATATTAAAAGAACTGCCTGATATTGTTTACGTAATCAATCAAGATGGGAGTTTTGTATTTTTGAACAATTCAATACGGGTGTTGGGTTATGAACCAGAAGAACTTATTGGAAAACATTTCAGCAAAATCGTTCACCCTGACGATGTAAAAACCTTTAGTATGTCCTCTATCTTACCAAAATATAAGGGCAAAGTTACAGGTGATGAAAATGTACCGAAGCTCTTTGATGAAAGAAGAACTGGGAAAAGAAAAACAAAAGATCTTGAGATAAGGTTATTACCGAAGACTGGAAGGAAAAGAAAGAAGAATACAAAAGGAATGATTGCGAAGTTAATCGTCCTTGGTGATGTTAGTTCTTCAGGGTATTATGATGCTGATGCAAATAAAAAGAATAATAAATTTCTGGGAACCCTCGGAATCATTCGAGACATCAGCAAGCGCAAGCAAGTGGAGGAAAAACTTAAAAAGCATCAACATATGCTGGAAACATCCGAAAAAGAACTCAAGATTTTCTCACGCAGGATATTAGCGATTAAGGAAGAAGAGAAGAAAAAGCTTTCAACAAATCTACATGATGAGGTAGGTGCCTTGACAGTAGCCTTGAGTTCTAACATGAGCAAAATTGAGCAACAAATCAAAGACAAAAAATTGAACAGTGCACTTGAAACTATTGCCTTAAACAAGCTCATCTTGAAAAAAGCGGTTACAAGGTTAAGGAAGTTAGCGGTAGATTTGAGACCACCTGATTTAGAGATAATTGGTCTCCCCGATGCGTTAAGAGAATATTTTTCGAATGTGACAGACCAGACGGATATCAGGATTGATTTTAGTGTAGACATCGATTATAAGAAACTCAGTGAGAACGCATCAATTATCTTATACAGAATAGTTCAAGAAGCTTTGAATAATATCATCAAGCATGCTGAGGCTAAAAATGTGAAAGTACGCCTGCATTCAAGGAAAAAAGGAATAACGCTCAGAGTATGTGACGATGGCAAGGGTTTTGACGTAGAGAAAAATATACAAGAAACTAAGATACGAATAGGTATTAGAGGAATGAGAGAAATGGCAGAGTCTCTGGATGGGACTTTTGTCATTAAATCAATACCTAAAAAAGGAACCGATGTACGGGTAATGTTACCTGTTAAAAAGAAGGATAAAAAATGATAAAATGATTATACGAGTGATATTAGCAGACGACCATCCAGTTGTACGGGATGGGATAAAATCTATAGTTGATAGGCGAGGTACGAATATTGAGATCATTGGGGAGGTTTCAAATGGCAAAGAATTATTGGAGATGGCTAAAGAAAATCCTGCCGATGTTTATGTTATAGACATAACCATGCCGATATTAAACGGGCTTGAAACGACCAAGAGACTCATAAAGATGGAACCTCGAAGTAAGGTAATTATACTGAGTATACACGATAGCAGAATATTTGTGGAGAAGGCTTTGGAAAGTGGAGCGAAAGGTTATGTATTAAAAGAAGACACAACTGAAGATGTAATTCATGCTATCCAGGAAGTGTATAGTGGGAGATTTTTTCTAAGCCCCGGAGTATCTAAATTTGTTGTACACGGATTTCTTGGTAAGATACACGGTTACAAGAGATATAAAAAGATAGTCAACATTACCAAAAGAGAAAGAGAAATTCTGCAGCTTATAGCTGAAGGCTTTACCAATAAAGAAATAGCAAGCAAATTGAAACGCTCTCTGAACACCGTACATGTTCATAGAAACAATATTATGCAAAAACTTGACATTCACAAACAAGCCGATCTTATTCGCTTTGCTATTAAAGAAGGAATTTCCAAATTGTAATTTTCAATTAAAAAATCACTTTTTTTTGAAAAATAGTTAAAAAAAGACGCAAAACTAACCTCATTGGGTTATTTACATATATCCTATTTAAAGTTATAATCTAAGATTATAAATAGATAATGCTGTGAGTAGATTTAGCATATCGTAAAAAGAGAATGGCAAAAATCAGGAGATATGAATATCAAAAAGGCAATGAAAAAGTGAAGAGTAATAATAAGTCTTCAAAAAAAGAAAATATTTCTATCCTTGTTGTAGATGATGATGAATATATTCTCGATAGTTTTTCTCAACTAATTGAATTAAAAGGATATACATCTTTCGCAGCTGAAAATGGTAAGAAGGCTCTTGCTATTCTTTCAAAGAACAAGATTGATGTAATCATTGCGGATATGAAGATGCCGGAGATGGATGGAATGCAACTTCTCAAAAGTGTAAAAGAAAAACATCCAGAAATAAATGTGATAATAATAACAGGGTATGGGTCAATTGACGATGCAGTGGAGGCAATGAAACGGGGTGCTTCTGATTACATACTAAAACCCTTTAGCCCTGATGAAATAATATTAAAGATAGTAAATGTCTGTAAAAAAAAGAAAAGGCAGGTTAAGATTGAGGAAATTACCGGAGGAAAATCTCATCTTCCTAAAATTGTAGCAGAGACAGATACAATGAAGGAAGTTCTTAACGATGTGAAGATTGTAGCTCCTACGAATGCAAACGTGTTAATAACAGGAGAGACAGGAGTAGGCAAGGATATAATAGCAAGGTTAATTCACATCAATAGTAAAAGGAGTAATCAACCGTTTATAAGGATGAACTGTGTAGAGTTGAATGAGGGTGTTATAGAGAGTGAGCTTTTTGGTCATAAAAAGGGTTCTTTCACGGGTGCTGTATCAGAGAAAATAGGGAGGCTCGAGTTAGCAGACAAGGGGACACTTTTTCTTGATGAGGTAGGAGATATACCGTTAAGCACACAGAAAAAACTCCTGAGGGTGCTCGAGCATATGGAATTTGAGAGGGTGGGAGGGACAGAGACAATCAGGATAGATGTAAGGGTAATAGCCGCAACGAATAAGAATCTTTCTCGTGCAGTGAAGAAGAAGGAATTCAGGAGAGACTTCTTCTATCGCCTCAATACGGTAGTAATAAATATACCACCTCTTCGTGAAAGGAATGATGATATTTTACCTCTTGCAGACCACTTTTTAACAAGGTTTACGGAGGGTGAGAAGAGGATAAAATTCACGAAAGAAGTAAAAAATATGCTTCTTGCATACAGTTGGCCTGGAAATGTGCGTGAGTTAAAAAGCACAGTGGAAAGGGCAGTAATTTTCTCAAAAGGCGGAGATATTGACCTTGAAAGGCTTTTTAGTGAGAAAGATTCATTGGATGATGTTGAAGGAACCTTTACTATCGAGTGTCCAACTTTAATACTCGATGATGTAGAAAAATCTCTTCTTCTCAAGGTACTTAGTAATGCAAGGTGGAATATCCAGCAATCAGCAAGGGTGTTGAAAATAAGCAGAACAACCCTGTACGAAAAAATAAGAAAATACGAACTTGATTCATTTAGAGATGAAGATAATAATCCTGAAAGTTTAAATAAATTTTCATAGCATTCCACTATATTTTGAACTTTTATAAAGATTTCCCACTTTGTTTCTTGAATTCTGGAATCTCACTAATCATCATGTGAAATTACAAACAGACTATAGCCATCTGTGGAACAATGCAGCTACTCAAGACAGAAATGATGACAGGGCACGTATACAAATACAACTTTTTTTCTGATTTTAAAAGGAGGTTTTGTGTCTAAAAAAACAATAATTGGAATTATTATCATGAGTGTAGTGGTAATCCTCGGAATTGGTATTTATTGGTCTACTCAAAAACAGCCTGAAGAATATACCGGACCGGTTGAGAAAATAACAATTGGTGTT
>SOKM01000359.1 GCA_004375785.1 Candidatus Cloacimonadota bacterium
GTTTCCTCTATCTTATCAAGTAGCTTGAGCACTCCTTTTTTTGTCAGTTTTTTCTCTTCAAGGATGGTGTATCTGTCGGGTCTTATTTTTCCTGCATAGAGAACAGCATCAACAAATTTCTCTTTTTTTATTCCTATATCTTCACAGAGCACGGGTAAACCAAGAGAAAGGTTAAACTCTACAATTTCTTGTCTGAATTTTTGATGAAGAAAGGCAGAGATTACATTACCAATTGACACTGTAAATCCATGAGAGACAGACGGTGAAAAGAGATAGTCAATTGCATGACTTATTTTATGCTCGGCTCCGCTTGCAGGTTTTGAGTTCCCTGCGATAGACATAGCAATTCCACTCAGGATGAGTCCCCAGGCAAGATGTCTCAGTTCGTTCTTTGAAATCTTATTAATTGAAATCTTGGAAAAGTCAGGAAACACAAGAAGGGAAGCAGAATGAGCAATTCCTGTTGCGAGTGCATTATACTCCTCCTTGTTTTTTTTCTTGTAAACTTCTGCATCCATTGATGCAAAAAGGTTGGCTACAAGGTCTCCTATGCCTGAGAGAAGAGATGCGGTTGCTGCATCCCCAACTGTTTTAAGGTCAATAATTACTGCGAAAGGACTTTCAGCAGTCCTGCTTTCCGACCAGTGTTTCCCATCCCTTATAACTGCAACAGGTGAAGCAATGCCATCGTGAGAAAGAAGGGTGGGAAAAGAGACAAATTTTATCTTTTCAACATAGGAAGCATATTTTGCTATATCAAGAATCTTGCCGCCGCCAATTCCAATGCAAAAATCAAACGAACCTTTTTTTATTTTCTCTAAGGTTTTTTCAAGAGCCCTTTTATCGCTCCTTTCAATCAAGAGTTTTTCCGCCTTTATCCTATTTGATAGCAAGAAACCAAAAAGCCATTTTAACTTCCTTGCCGATGCTCCAGATGTCACAATAAGCAGTTTTTCAGGTTGTTCGCTCTGAAATATACATTCAAATGCTTCTTTTGTTTCTTTCTTATTCTCTGTAATATAGATATATTGAGGAATTTTCATTATAAAGGTAACAAAAAATATCAGACATTAGACATAAGAGAGTAGACTAAACATATTGTTTTGCTGTGTCATTGCGAGTATGTTTTCATAATTTCTACCGAAGCAATCTCATTAATTACAGCGAAGCGTTTTCGTACAGCATGGCGTATGTTTACAACGCAGTGTTTTCTTACAGCGTAGCATTTGTTTACATCTTACATCGTACATCCCTTAGTCTTTCTCTATATTTTTTCTTAAACAAAAAGTTTCTTCATCCCCTCCATCACTTTCCCTGCCTTTCCAGGAATAAATTCATCTACGATAGAGGAGATGGGGGTTCTTTCTAAGTTTATTTCAATTATATATGCCCCGTTTTCTTTCGCAACATAAGGAAGGGATGCAGCTGGCTGGACCAGACCAGATGTGCCCAGGACAAAACAGATTTCAGCTTCCTTTGATTTGAGAAATGCCGTCTCTAATACTTCCCTATCGAGACTCTCGCCGAACCAAACTACATTTGGTCTTATATACCCACCGCATTCACATTTTTGCGGTTCTAAAGAATCTATCTCCCCGAATTTCTTTTCGCAATTAAAACATTTGTTCTCCCAGATATTTCCGTGCAGCTCAAGTATCTTTTTATTTCCTGCCTTCCTGTGAAGTCCATCAATGTTCTGGGTGATAAGGATAAAATCTGTAAAGAAATTTTCCATATCACTAATAACATAGTGTGCAGGATTAGGCTCTGCCTTTCCTATAATCCCCCTCCGCCAGTTATACCATTTCCAGACAAGCGGAGGGTTTCTCGTAAATGCTTGAGGTGTTGCAAGTTCTTCAGGTCTATACTCTTTCCATAATCCTTTCTCACCCCTGAAGGTGGGAATACCGCTTTCAGCAGAAACCCCTGACCCCGTGAGCACCACACACTTTTTATCTTTTTTAATAGTCTCCTTCAAGTTCATTATTTACCATTAATACAATACAAGGGGAAAGTCAAGAGATTTTTCGGGACGATATTAACGATCTAAACGAACATATAATGACTATATTTCTATTGACCTTGGAGGAGAGTTGTGGTAACCTAAAGATATGAAAAAGAAAATTGTGTTTGTTGGTGCGGGGAAGGTTGCCTGGCATCTCTCACATATTTTACGTAACAAAGAATATTTGATTTGTGGTGTCTCATCAAAGAAGAAATCATCGGCGAAGACATTAGCCAGCAGATTCAACGCTAATTTTACAACAAAACCGGAGGTTATTGTTAAAGACACTGATATTATCTTCATTACAACTCCGGATTCAGAAATTGAAAAGGTTGTAAAGAACTTATGTACAAAGAAAGTATTGAGAAAGAAACAACTTGTAATACATACAAGTGGGCTATTGGGAACAAAAATCCTCGATTGTGTAAAAAAATTTGGTTCGTATGCACTTTCAATGCACCCAGCCTTCTCTTTCTCATCACGAAGTTACAAGAAGAATGAATTGTCTGGCGTATGGTTTGTTCTTGATGGTGCTCCTGAAGCAATAAAGATGGGAGAAAGAATTGTTCGTTCGTTTGGTGGAAAATCTCTTGTCCTCGAAAGCGGAAAGAAACCACTTTACCATCTTGCCCTTGTCTTTGCTTCCAATTTCTTTGTCGGTCTTGAGAATATGGCAATAGATTTACTCTTAAAATGCGGAATTAAAAAGAAGGACGCAGCTAAACTTATAAAACCCCTTGTCGAAGTAACAGAAAAAAATATCTGGGAACGAGGAACTCATAAAGCACTCACAGGCCCAGTAGAACGCGGTGATATTGAAACAATGAAAAAACACCTTGTTCTTCTTTCTAAACATAAACGGTCGTTTAAGAAAACATACAAGGAACTTTCTAAACACCTTATGAGTATGGTTGAAAAGAGGGGAGAGATTGAGAGGGAGAAGATAGAGTTGATGAAAGAGTTTAT
>SOKM01000068.1 GCA_004375785.1 Candidatus Cloacimonadota bacterium
TTAATAGATGAAGCAGTTTTCATTATTATCTTTTCATTCTCAATCACGCAGGGTCCAGAAATAATGAAAAAAGGATTCTTTTTACCTCCTATCTTGAAATTGCGAATTTGTATCTCTTTTGTCACCTTTTCTTTTTTTGTTTTAAACTGGCTTCAATCAATCCGAGAAAGAGTGGGGCTGGGTCATCAAGAAAGGATTTAAATTCGGGATGTGATTGTGTTGCTATAAAAAATGGATGGTCATTTATCTCTATAAATTCAATAAGGTTTACATCGTCGAGTCTTTTATGGAAACCTGCTATTTTCAATCCACTATCCTCGAGAAAATGGACAAATCCGGGTGAAACCTCATATCTGTGTCTATGTCTCTCCAGAATTGTATTTTTGCCAATGGGTGTTCTTCCCATCCTGTATCTTTCATCCTTTCTCCCGAGCATCTCTTTAAGTCTTTCCTTGTCTTTCTCGATACGACCGGTCTTTCTATATAAAGAAAGTGTTAACGAATCGCTTTCTAAAAAAGCTGCATAGGCGCCAAGCCTCATCGTCCCGCCGATCCTGGCATTGTCAAGTAATTTTTTTTGAGAGGGTAGAACATCTATCACAGGATATTTTGTTGATTCTTCAAATTCCGTGGAGTTGGCTCCAGAAAGGGCACAGACATTTCTTGCAAATTCAATAACTGCAAGCTGCAAACCAAGGCATAAACCAAGGAGTGGGATTTTCTGCTTCCTCGCAAATTCTATAGCCAATATTTTTCCTTCTATTCCAGTTTCGCCAAACCCTCCCGGTATGATTATACCATCGTAAGAAGAGAGGTTTTTTATGTTGTTCTCTCTCTTTTCAAGTGTTTTAGAGTTTATCCATTCGGTTTCCACTCCTACTCTCAAATTCGCTCCGGCATGTACGAGGGCTTCTTTTATTGATATATAAACGTCCAGCAGGCTATAATCTCCTATATCAAGATATTTCCCTACCATAGCAATTTTTATGTTCATTCGAGGATGCTCAATATTATCTACAAGTTTTTCCCAGTGTTTGAAGTCAGCCTTCTTTCTTTTCTTTATTCCTAATTTTTTTAGTATTTTCTTCCCGAGTTTTTCCTTCTCGAAATTTAGAGGAATCCTGTAGATTGTAGAAATATCCGGTGCTGAAATGACAAACTCTCTATCGATATTTGCATAAATCTCTATTTTCTTTTTTCTCACATCATCGAGAGGTTCTTTTGCCCTGCAGAGGATAATATCTGGAAAGATGCCATGCTCGCTTAAGCTTTTTATTGCCTGTTGAGTCGGTTTAGTTTTCATCTCTTTTATATGAGAGGGAATGGGTAAGTATGTAATCAAGATATAGACTACGTTTTCTTTACCAATTTGTCTTTCAAGGCTTTTTGCAGCAAAAAGAAAAGGAATATTTTCATAATCACCAATTGTACCTCCAATCTCTACAAGTGCAAAGTCATAGTTATTGGATGCAATCTTAATTCTTTCAAGTATTTCGTTTGGAATATGCGGTATAAACTGAACTGTTTTTCCAAGGAATTTTCCTTCTCTTTCTTTTTTAATAACTGAATAGTATATCTGACCTGTTGTAATATTATTTATCTTTGAGAGTGTTTCTCCAAGAAACCTTTCATAATTTCCAAGGTCCTGGTCTATCTCTCCGCCATCATCCGTTACCCAGACTTCACCATGCTCGGTGGGCCTCAGTGTTCCTGCGTCAACATTAATATATGGGTCTATTTTGATTGCAGTTGTTTTAAAACCGTATTCCTTGAGTATTTTCCCAATAGAAGCGGTCGCAACGCCTTTTCCTACACCACTTATGACTCCACCTGCTACAATTATATACTTTCTATCCAAACAAAGCCTCCGTTTTTTGAAAACATACTATCAGCAAAAAATGCCTTTGTCAACTTTTTTTTCTTGCAAAAAAAGTTATAGTGTGTTAAAGGAAGAGTATGATATTAAAATCTATAATATTAGGAGTTTTACAGGGATTAACAGAATTCCTGCCCATATCGAGTTCTGGACACCTTGTGTTAGTAAAAGATTTTATTGGATTCAAAAGTCCGGGCATCCTTTTTGAAGTATTCCTTCACTTTGCAACACTTATTGCTATCTTTATTGTTTTTGCAAAAAGGATTTGGAAGATTCTTAAATCCGTCTTTACCGCGCGTATCCGGATTGAAGGCAAACATTGGGTAGTAAAGGATGAGAATCTCGCCCTATTCTTTTATCTATTATGGGCTTCTATACCTTCCGCTATTGTTGGTCTATTGCTAAAATCGAGCATAGAAAAATTTTTTTCTAATACTCTTTTTATCTCAATAATGCTTCTTGTTACAGGCAGTATTCTTTTTTCGACAAGATTCATAAAGATACAAAAAAGGAGTGAACATAATGGTCTCTCTGCTACCCTGATTGGGGTAGCTCAAGCTTTTGCCATTATTCCCGGTATTTCCCGCTCAGGTGCCACTATTTCCGCTGGTTTATGGGCAGGGCTTTCAAAGGAAGCCTCAGTTGAATTCTCCTTCATTCTTGTGATTCCTGCAATCCTTGGTGCAATGATACTTGAAGCAAAGGAACTCTCTCTAACTATACATCAGGGTCTTATTAGTATTTATATTGTAGGAGCACTTACAGCTTTTATTACAGGTTTGTGCGCACTTCTTTTCCTGTTGAGGATAATAAAAAAAGGAAAGCTTCACTATTTTTCATACTACTGCTGGCTGGTAGGTGTCATAACGTTAGTCTTAGAATTGTGGATAAGGTAAAAGAGAGATGTCAGAAAGGAGAAGAGAGATGAGGGAGGAGTGAAGAGCTGTGAAACGGTGAGTGGGAGAAACGGTGAAGCGGAGATAAGGATAAGTTAAAAGTAGCGCCGAGGCTTATCCTCGGCAAATAAGGAGGTGATATGGCGATTATAAAAAGAATGCATTGGGATTCGAGAACTGCCTTT
>SOKM01000240.1 GCA_004375785.1 Candidatus Cloacimonadota bacterium
AAATACCATATCACACACTACCCCAAATACCCCAGTATATTTTACACTAACGTTATTGCACTCCATATTCAATGTAAGTTTTACCATCAGATATTTTCAATTTGAAATGGCACTAGGTGCAGAAGGGTATGGTGTGCGGGAATCTGGGGAATTTTTTGAGGATTGCACTGTATATAATAGTAAAGAAACAAGGAGGTATTGATGAAAAGATTGTTAGCTTTACTATTCTTAATCGCTTTCGCTGTTATCATTAAGACAAATGCAATCCAGGCTGGCCCGATAGAAGAAGAAGGAGATGAGACCCTCTCCCCCTACTTCTTTGTTAAAGGTGACCCCAAGGTAGACCCTTTCCCCCTGCTCAAGACAGAAGCAGAGGTAAATATTGCAGGGATTACCGCCGAGATAGAACTCACGCAGGTATATAAGAATGATGGCAAGAGAACCATAGAGGCAATTTATGTATTCCCCCTGGGGACAAAATCTGCCATACATGCCATGCGGATGAAGATTGGCAAGAGGACAATCGAGGCAAAGATTGAGGAGAAATTAAAAGCACAGAAGATATATGATAATGCAAAAGAGGAAGGAAAGGTGGCTTCCCTGCTGGAGCAGAAAAGACCTAACGTATTCCAGATGAAGGTAGCCAATATAATGCCCGGTGACATCATAGAGGTGAGGGTAAGTTATACAGAGATTCTTATTCCCGAGAACGGAACATACGAATTTGTATTTCCCACTGTAGTGGGCCCACGGTTCACGGGTGAGTCAGATGAGAAGGATCTAAAAGAAAAGGATAATTGGACAGTGAGTCCCTACCTTCATGAAGGAAAGAGCCCGACATACTCATTTGACATGAAGGTGAATCTAAATGCGGGAATGTCAATTTCAAAGATATGGGTAACATCGCATAAGGTAAACATAAAAAAGCATGGCTCAACCAATGCAGAGATTGTGCTTTCTCCAAAGGAGAAAAAGGCGGGGAACAGGGATTTTATTCTAAGGTACGCATTACAGGGAAAAGCTATCCATACAGGACTTCTTCTTTATCCGGGTGAAGAAGAAAATTTTTTCCTGCTCATGTTTGAACCACCCGAGAGGGTATCCATAAAGAAGGTTCCTCCTCGAGAATATGTTTTCATCGTGGATGTCTCGGGCTCAATGAATGGTTTTCCTTTAGAGGTTTCCAAAACCCTGATGAAAGAGATAATAGGAGGTCTACGAAAAGAAGATTATTTCAATATCTTATTCTTCGCCGGCGGCTCTGCTGTTCTCTCGGAGTATCCACTTCCTGCCACAGAGAAGAACAAGAGGAATGCAATAGCTCTGGTTATGTCCCAGAGCGGAGGAGGAGGGACCAGGATACTCGATGCATTCAATAGGGCGTTATCCCTGAAGAAAAAGAAGGGTTTATCCCGCATCATTGTCACGGTTACTGATGGATATGTCTCTGTGGAGAAAAAGGTGTTTGATATTATCAGTGAAAACCTCGGTGAAGCAAACTTCTTTGCCTTTGGTATAGGAACAGGAGTAAACAGGTATATTATCGAAGGAATTGCCAGGGTAGGCATGGGAGAACCCTTTATTGCAACCAATCAAGAAGAGGCAGAAAAGAGAGCAGAGAAATTTATGAAATATATAGAACATCCTCTTCTTACTGACATAGAAGTAGATTTTAAGGGGTTCGATGGATATGAAGTAGAGCCGCTCTCCCTTCCCGACCTTTTTGCCAAACGTCCCCTGATTCTTTTCGGGAAATACAAGAATGCATCCGGGAGAATTAAGGTAACCGGAAAGACCGTATCGGGTGATTATAAGAAAAATATCGTTGTGACCAAATCAAAGGAAGACGAAGGCAACGTGGCTCTCAAATTCCTCTGGGCAAGAGAGAAGATAGCACGGCTCTCTGATTACGGAAGAACGGGTGTGGATATAAAAGAAGAAGTAACAGAACTGGGGCTGAGATACCATCTTATGACAGAATATACCTCTTTTGTTGCGGTTGATAAGGTAATCAGGAAGACGGGTGAAGTGGTGACTGTAAAACAGCCCTTACCTCTTCCTCTGGGAGTAACTGACTATGCAGTTGGGGTGGGGGGTGCTGGTCCATCCGCACGCATGTGTATGAAGCCTTGTCCCAGTATATCGATGGCACAGAAACTGAGTTCTTCAGAAGTTTGTGAAGACAAAAATATCTCTCCTCAGATTTATGTAACAGGTGGGAAGATGGTTTCTGGAATATCCCTTGATGATGTTGAGAAAGCTATTATCAGTCAGATTAAAAAAGAGTTAGGAGAAACTTTTAAGAAGTGGGAGTTGAAAACCTTAACAATAGTGCTGGAGGTAGAAAAGGGGAAAGTTCAGAGGATAGAGATAAAGAAATACAAAGGGAAAAAGTGCGAGAAAAAAGTCCTGCAGAGCATATTCAAGAAACTCCACTTTTCCGCTTCCCTCAAAGGTACCCTTGAGCTAAATCTAAAGTACATGTAGATGGTGTCGGTAACGGTAAGGGTAACGAAGCCCGTATCGTAGAGCGTCAGTCGGTAATAGACATGCAAGTAATTAGGAGTTTTCGTGATTTAGAAGTTTATTGGAAGTGCATGGACTGATTTTTAGAGACGAAGGACGTAACTGTAAGACGAAACGGGCATCGTAACCGTAAAACAGTGAACGAGATTATAATTTTTATGTTAAAAATAACACGGAGTTTACTGATTATTTACATCAGTTGCAATATATAACGAATCTGGATTCTGTGTGTAGCGTTGGGGCTTGCCATGAACCATACGGTTCATGGCTTGTCCCCAACATTGGTAAACCGAGATTGCTTTCCTTCGCAGGAGTTTACCCTTGAGTGAAACGAAGGGCTCAGGACAGGCTCCGTTTCGACACTCGCAATGGGCATAAAGGTCATGAAATGTTGTTATTTTTTAAAAAACAATAC
>SOKM01000147.1 GCA_004375785.1 Candidatus Cloacimonadota bacterium
TCCTGTTTTTAATAAGCGGTGCTCCACATTTCCTACAGAAGTAAGATTCGATTGTCTTGATTTGTGAATAGCAATCTTCACAAATTAACCGTTCGTTTTTTTTTAGTTCATTTCCGCAGATTGGACAAAAAGGAGGGAAGATAAAGTTGGAAAAAGCTTTCTTGATTGTCTGAAACTGTTGATAAAAAAGTTTTTTCATCCTTTGTCTTAAATTCACGCAGGCTAAACCCTGCACCGTATGGTTCAGGGTAAAACCTGCGGCTACCCTCTGCTTACTCGTTACAGTTTCCCTTCCTGTTTCTTCTGGTTTTAACCGTTGCAAAGCAACCCATACCGTTCCGAAGGAACCCTCTACCGTTACGAAAGTAACCACACCGTTCGTAGAACCATTTTCTGTGCTCTATTTTAATACTCGTATCTATTATATCCTATATTGAGGACAATCCCAATAAGAACAAATGACAAAATGGTCTGACTTCCTCCATAACTCATAAAGGGAAGGGGTATACCTACAACAGGAAGAATATTGATACACATTCCTATATTCATAAATATCTGAAAGATAAGGTAACCTGCAATTCCAGATAAAAGAAATATTCCCCATTCACTGCGAGTACTTCTCATAATTGTGATAATTCTTACAATGAGAAGGAGAAATAGTGTTAGAACAACTAGCGCACCTATTAGTCCCCATTCCTCTCCAAGGACAGAAAAGATGAAATCAGTATGTTGTTCAGGAAGGAAAAAAAGTTTATGCTGTGTACCCTGAAGAAAACCCTTACCCCAGATGCCACCTGAACCAATTGCAATCTTTGACTGAAGTATATGCCAGCCGGAACCTCTTGGGTCAGCACCAGGGTTTAGAAAAGAAAGAATCCTTTGCTGTTGGTATGGTTTAAGGTGTCTCCAGACTATTGGTGTAGCAGTTCCAACAATGGAGTTAGCTCCAAAGAGGCTGAAAGAATATACAAAGCTCTGCCGATATAGTGAAAGAAATATGATTAGAATAATTATAAAGATAATCCAGCTCAGCCAGTGGAAAGCAGTGAAAAAACTGAGGACAGGAGTGAGGATAAAAAGAATGAGTTTTGATCTAACTCCTTTCACCGAGAGAATGAAAATTAGAATTGCTGGAAAGATGATTGCAGTGCCGAGATCGGGCTCAATAAGAACAAGGAGAAATGGGACAAGAGTAAGTATAAAAGGAAGAGCAAGTTCACCTGGATGAGAAATAATCTCTTTTTTGGTAGAAAAATAGACAGCAAGTGCCAGAATTAAACCGAGTTTTGCAAATTCCGATGGTTGAAACTGAAAAAAATAGAAATCAATCCATCTCTTTGCCTGAGAAGAATGCTCTAAGAAAAGAGGCAGGGTGAGTAAAATCAAAGAGATTATATATATCCAGTAAGAGAAAGTATAGAGATATTTTCGAGAGATAAAAATAATGCCAAACATAAAGAACACACCTATAATGCTCCATAATATCTGTTTATAAAAAAGATTAATATTTGTGGTCTGAGTTGCACTGTAAATCATTAAAAGGCCAATGGCAGAAATTGAAAGGGTAAAAATTATTAATGGTCTATCTATAAAACGAAGCCTTTCTTTTTCAATCATAATAAAGTGTTATATCACATACTCAAGCAGAGGTCAACAGTCCTTTTTAATATAGCTTTATAGCCCAGGGATATATCAAACCAAGTTACTCCTTCAAGTTTTCTAAACCAGGTAAACTGCCTTTTTGCATAGTTTCTCGTTCTTTTTTTTGTCTGAGATAAAGCATCTTTTAGTGAGGTCTCTCCTTTCAAAAAACGAATAAGTTCTCTGTATCCAGGAGCCTGAAAGGCAGCAAGGTTTTTTCTATATCCCAATGAGAGAAGATGTTCCACTTCTTCAACAAATCCATTTTTAACCATACTGTCAACTCGGCTCTCTATTTTCTTGTATAGTTGACCTCTGTTCATTGTGAGCCCAATATAACAGATTTTTTCATTCCTTCTCTGTTTGTCCTTCATTCTATGGTAAGAGACTGGTTTTCCTGTTAAGAGAAATATTTCGATGGCTCTTTTTGTTCTGTATCTATCATTTTTATGAATCCTCAAAGCACTTTCAGAATCAATCTTTTTTAGATAGTCATAAAGAGGAATTTTCTTCTCTATTTCATCTATTTTAATCTCTATTTTTTTTCTTTTCTCATTTGTTAACTCTGGGAGTGAAAAGAAGCCATCTGTAAGTGCAGAGAGGTAAAGACCTGTTCCACATACAATTAGAGGTTTCCTGTTTTTTTTAATGATTTCTTTAATGGACCTTTCTGCCCGTTCTGCCCAAACCCTGGCATTAAAACTATCATCAGGATAAAGAATATCAATGAGATGGTGGGGGATTATTTGCTGAATGTAATAAGGTGGTTTAGCCGTTCCTACATTCATTCCAATATAAACCTGTCTTGAGTCACAGGAGACCACCTCTGCACCAAGAGAAAGTGCGAGTTCAATAGACAAAGAAGTTTTTCCTACGCAGGTGGGTCCAATAATTACAGGGATGGTTCGTTCTCTTTTCACAAAAGAATAGTATAAAACTTAAAGCAGGTATTTCCTATCTCTAAATGGGCTGGAAACCTCACCTGTTAATTTGTATAGTTTTTCCTGATGGTTTCCAGAGACCTGTAAAAAAACCTTGACTTTTTTTTGGATTGGTGATACTGTATCTTGAAAAGCGGGAATAGCTCAGTTGGTAGAGCGCCACCTTGCCAAGGTGGATGTCGCGGGTTCGAGTCCCGTTTCCCGCTCCATTTTATTAACTATTTAAGGCGGTATAGCCAAGTGGCTAAGGCGACGGTCTGCAAAACCGTTATTCACCGGTTCGAGTCCGGTTGCCGCCTTTTTATTTTATCACAACGAATTTTCCGACCTGTATCTTTCCAGAGGGGGTTGACTC
>SOKM01000272.1 GCA_004375785.1 Candidatus Cloacimonadota bacterium
AGTTTCCTGCTTCAATGGCGGGAAAAATAAAAATGTCAGCATCACCAGATACGGGACTAACAAGTCCCTTGATATCACAACACTCTTTTGATACGGCAACATCAAGTGCAAGAGGACCATCGATAACTGCTCCGTTAATTTGACCTCTTCGAGCCATTTGCGTGATGATTGCGGCATCCATGGTTGCCGGCATCTTTGGTGAAACCTTTTCCGTCGCTGCAATAATGGCAGCTTTTGGCATTTCAATATCAAACATATGGGCAATCTCTATACAGTATTTGAGTATCTGAATCTTCTCTGAGAGGCTCGGTAACGGGATAACAGCAACATCCGCTGCAAAAAGCAATTTCGGATAATGTGGAGACTCAAGGACCCCAATGTGGCTCAAAATGCTTCCTTTTACCAGCAATCCCTCTTCCTTATCAAGTATCAACTTCATGTAAATTGCTGTGTTTATCAAGCCCTTCATGAGAATATCCGCCTTCCTGTTCCTTACCATCAATACTGCTTTCTTCCCAGCCTTCCAATCATCGGGCTCATCTATAGTATCAAAAAGACCAAGGTCAATTTTTTTCTCGCTGGCTATTTTTTTCATTTTCTGCAGATTGCCAATCATGGTAATATCCACAATATTCTCCTTAACAGCTCTCTCTGCAGCTTCTATCGTATGCGGATCATTTCCACAGGCAACAACGACTCTTCTATTGCTTGCGCTTTTGACCGTCTCAACCATCTCATCGAGTGTCTTAATTGGCATTTTTCCCTCCTGGAAAACAAACCATTAAAGCAGCGAGCGAATATAGCACACTGATGAAGCAATGTCAATATATTTCAAACGTTTCCCGAAATTTCTCTTTGTAGTATCTCTTCGCATTTCTTTCCAGAACTCTCTACTGCGGATCTCATCATCTCTGTAAATCGTTGAGCGTCCTTCACCTCAAACTCATCCTGTGGCAAAAAAAGCCGCGGGATTTTCTTTCAAAGATCTCGGTTCCACTATTCTATGAGAGCAAGGATTAACGGAAACTTGAAATGGTTGTATGGCTTATAACACTATAATAAAAAGTGCCGGGGCGCAGAATTGAACTGCGGACACCAGGATTTTCAGTCCTGTGCTCTACCAACTGAGCTACCCCGGCTCACAACATCCTTATAGCACACCCAAGGCGTCAAGTCAAGAAAAAACAAATTAACAGGGATTGAAAGAGAATATAA
The DNA here is from genome assembly GCA_004375785.1 of Candidatus Cloacimonadota bacterium. GTDB lineage: Bacteria > Hydrothermota > E44-bin80 > E44-bin80 > E44-bin80 > E44-bin80. The sequence continues at coordinate 1,216 of SOKM01000272.1, forward strand.
GAGATAAAATGGTTGTCATTGCGAGTAAACGAATGGAGCTTGTCCTGAGCGCAGTTGAAGGAAAGCAATCTCATGCTATCGTGGCTTATGACAATTGACAGATGGTAGACTGTGAAAGAAAACAGGCGAAGCTCACTTGCGCCAAGGCTTCAGCGGGTTGTTGTCCGCCGCCAGAGTTTCAACGAAGGAGGACTTCCAACCTTGCATTTTGGAGTGCAACGACGATGTCGTTGCAAATGCAAAATCACCGATTTTGCACTCCAAAAAAGTCATTTGTAGGAGCAACCTCCTGGTTGCGATTTTTATACTTATTATTACAGCCGAAAGTGTTTTCTTACAGCATTTAAATTTGTTTCCGTTGCGAAGCAAACCTAACCGTCCCGAAGGGACTCATACCGTTCTGAGATTGTCGAAGAACCCATATTTATCCTACGAAGCCTTGGCGTAGTGGGACCGTTCCGAAGGAACAATCCTTCTCTCTTCCCGTTTCTCCGTTTCCACTTTCTTCGCTCTATGCTCTACGCCCTTCCCTACTCCCTACCCCTTTCCTCCTTCAGCAGTTTTTCAAAGTATGCACGGATGAGGTCTCTATATTCCTTGGGATATTTTTCCTCAAGTTCCTTGAGAATATCCTTTTTTATACCTTTCTTTTCACCAAGTCCAGCAGGTAATGGAGCAGGTTCTCTTACAAATTCTCTTTCGGGACGTTCAGCAACTCTCTTTTTACTGAATTCTCTTTTATGAACAGAACGTTGTGCATCAAGCATCCTCGAAAGAATCCTCTCCTCCCTCTCAACGAGTTCTCTGTCAATATTATAGTTTCCAATCTCTCTTGCAATCTCTTCCATCTCCTCAGCCATCTTACCAAGGTCACCAAGAATATTACCACCCTCTTCTTCTATGCCCTCTTCAATCCTCCTCAATCGTTCAGCGAGCGAACCCTGTAATTCCGATAACCTATTGAGTTCGCTCTGCGTCTCCTGTGCGACATCACCGGATGATAAATCAATGGGCAAGAGTGACTGGGTTCCCTGATTTACCTGCATCTGACCACTCGATAGAGATTGAAGTTGTTGCAATAGTTGTGCCATACTTCCACTTCCTCCGCTGGGAAGATTCTTCTTGCTCTCAATAAGTTCGAGTGCTGCAAGATTTAGTGATTTCATTGTTCTCTTTGCATAAAGTAATGCACCGGATGTATTGTTCTTTACCAAACTGTTCGCCGAAGTTTCAATGCTTCTCGCAGCTGTTACTAATTCCTCAATAGCTATCTGTGAAAGGAAAGGGTTTTTTGACATTAACTCGTCTATATTTTCGAGAGTCTTTTTAATACCATCCTTTATTCCATCTTCACGGGCAAGGATTTCGTCATTTGTATTTTCCCGTTTGATGTCCTCCATTACTTTTTCAGATTCTATAGAGAGGAAAACCACATCTTCAATTATTGCATTAAGCCTTTTTTCAATATCCTTTCTTCTCTGAGAAAGCATACTGGATAGCCCGGCAGATAGCAGATTCGACATCTCAGAAAGCGATTCTTTTGCTCCTTTTCCAAGAGAGAGTGATTGCTTCTGTTTACCTTGCTCCATAGCCTGCCGGGTCTTCTTAAGTTCAGACCCAATATCATTTGCCATCTCAGACGCATTCTCAAGTGCTTCCTTTGCCGTAGAATCACTCTCACCAAGTTCTTTTGCAAGGTCTTCCATCTCCTTTGTCAAATCACCGAGTTCTTTCTCCAACGTTTTTTCAGCCGACTGCAAATCTTTTAATTCCTCGCCCTTCTTACCCTCCATCTCTTTATTTATCCTCTTCTGCTCCTCTTCAAGCTCCTTTGCCTTCTCTACAATCCTTTCAAATCTCTGCTCCTGTTCTATCCTCTTCAGAATCTCAATCGTTCTTTCGAGAGCCTTTTTTATCTCCTCCTGGGAAAGGAGCATTTTCTCCATTGCTCTAAGCATTTCTCTTCGGTCCATCTTCTTCAATGCTTCTTTCAGCCTCTCTATATTCTTTCTGATTTTTTCTGTTTCGATTTTCCTCATCAGCTTTTCTATCTCCCTCAACCTTTCCTTTATCTCTGGATTACTCAGAAATGTTTCGTTGAGCTTCTTTGTAAGCTCCTCCATCTCCTCTCTTGTCTTTTCAATATTTTCAAGCAATTCCTTCTCTTTCTTTATAATCTCTTCTGCTTTTTTCTTCTCTTCCCATGAAAGTTTCTTAGATTCTCTGAGTGTTTTCTCGAGTTCCTGAAGACTCTCCTTGAGTTTCTCCAATTTATTCGACTCTGTTTCAAATGCTTCCTGAACCCTCTCACCTCCGCTTGCAATCTCTCTGTATATCTCTTCTGCAGTTGGAAACCGTATTGTGTATGTTCTCGTCCTCTTCACTTTCGGACCAGATATTACGTCATTATCAAATACTTCTGCGAAATATCGGAGGGTGTCACCAGGAAACATTGGAAGATTCATTAAATCCCACCTGTATTCACTTGCACAGCTTTTTCCTTTAAGATTAGAGGAAATCAGAATAGTATGTTTCTCTTTATCCTTTTCCCAGACAAGGTGAACCTTTGAGATTCCATAGTCATCACTTATATTAACAACTATATCGAGCGCTAGTTCCTGCGGGAGGTCGATATCCTCTCCTGGCTCAACTATTTCAATTGTAGGGTATTCATCTTCAAAAGAGAAGATATGAAACAATGGTTTTTCTGCATTGAAAAGGCCCTTTTCACTCAAAAGGTTTATTGTGAAGGCTTTTGTTGTATCCACATAAAAATCTCCTTTGAAATTACAACCATCAACCTCAAAAGCAATTTTTGTCGAATCATCCCATAGAAGTCCAGCCTTTTTTAATGACTGTGTGCTCTTCCCTGAAATTTCTATTTCTGTTCCCTTAAGAGCATATATATCAAAATCACTCGTTTGATAATCCTTCTCTTTCGTGTAAGACGGATAGTGCAATGTAAAGAAGATATTCTCTATCCTGGGATGTTCAACAACATCTACAATAAATTCACGAGAAAAGGTATCAGAGAATTCTACGTGGTAGGTGAAAGGCCTTTCTATATTCTCAATAGTTGTTTTATAAAGACGCCCCTCCTTCTTTTCAAAAAATATCTTTTTATCTTCAATAATTAATCGTGGTTTTGAAACATTTCCTACATAGGCTTTCAATGAAACTTCAAAGTCGTACCCTTTCTCAACATAACCATTCCCTGGATAGATAACAAAGGCAGGAGATAGAATATCCCATTCAAAAAGAACCCTTGTAAATGAGGAGATAAACCTATTAGGTGATAGAGCAAAGAGAAAGAAAATAGAAATAATAAGCGAGTATAATACCCTGATACTTTCTATATGTTTTTTTGTTATAATTGGCACAGGAGGCAGAGATTCAATGATAGTTTTTACATCCTTAAGGTTGGCATAAATAAGTTCTTGAGAGAAGTGAGGGTCACAAGGAGAACACTCTACCGCTGCAAAAAGCCTTCCTTTGAAAACAGAAAACCTCTTCTCCATAACACTCACAACAGAACCAAATTTCCATAACCTTTTCGTCTCATAAAGAAAAAATAAAATAATAATAACGGGAAGCAGTGAGAGTAAAATCCTAATAACATTTCTATAAATCTCTCTTAGATAAATCAGATTATCAAGAAAGAGAATACAAAAAATAAAAGCAGAAGCAATAGAGAGAATGAGAAAGAGGTAGAAAAAGAAGGATGAGAAAATCCTCCCTTTCCTGAACTTTATTATGTTTCTTTTAATGTCTACCCCGTCGTCACTTCCTAAAGTGTGGGACTTTACATCGTGGTATTTCATTTGTTTATTTTTTAATCTTTTTTCAGACGTGGAATCTCAAATTTTACCCTGAAAGGTTTCGTCTTCTTTATTCTTTCCCATAACCTTACTGGAACTTGAGAGAAAGCATTCACTACATCCGGGTCGAACTGTCTTCCAGAAAATTTTGTGATCTCTTTTGACGCCTCTTCAAATGAGATTGCCCTTCTATAGGGCCTTTTAGACGTCATTGAATCAAGGGCATCGGCGACACTGAATATCCTCGCATACAAAGGAATTTCGTCATCTCTCTTACCATAAGGGTAACCGTTTCCATTCCACCATTCATGATGATAGAGAACAACTTCACTTGCATCCTTGAGGAAATTAATACCTTTCACTATTTCGTAGCCTATCATAGGGTGTTTCCTTATTTCCTCCCATTCGTTTTTTGTAAGTTTGGATGGCTTCAAGAGAATCTCATCGGAGACGCCTATCTTTCCTATATCGTGAAGCATACCCCCCCAGAATATAAATTTCATTTTATGTTCCGGTATATTCATTCTTTTTGCAAGTTCCACTGCATATACAGCAACACGGATTGAGTGATACTGGGTTTCCCTTTCCCTGAAATCGAGTGCAGAAACAAGAGACCTCAAAGTCTCATCATAACTCTTCTCAAGTTTCTTCAAAACAACAGCCATTTCTGTAAAGAGTCTTGCATTCTCTATGACAACGCCCAACTGATTCGCAAAGGTAGTAAAAAGACTCTGGGTCGACTCATCAAAAAGGTTAGGCTTGCGTGATTGTAAAGAAAGAACACCTATGGCTTTATCCTTGAACCTTATTGGAATACCGAGATAGGATTTCATCTTTAAGCCATCAAGGATAGGTTCTACCGGATATTTTTCAATATCTGTCTTAAAATCCTTTATAAGGATAGGGGCATTATTTCTCAATATCCACCCTGTGTACCCAGCCATATCACTCAATCTGATGGTTTCTTGTGGTCCTTTTATTCCCTCCTCGTAATCTATCTCAAACCTGACGGTATCATTCTTTTTGTTATAGAGTGCTACATAGAAGGTTCTCGCTCCTGTCATTGAACTCGTTCTCTTATACATCTTTTCAAGAAGTTCATCAAGGTTTCTTGAAACAGAGAGGTCAACACCTATCTCATATACAGTCGATAATTCTGATATACGGTGACTTAAATCAGAATAGAGTTTTGCATTATTTAAAGAGGATGCAATATGTTCTGAAATGGTCTCCATTGCTACAATGTCCCATTCACTGAATGCATCCTGCGTCTTCGATTGGAGGGATAATACACCAAAGAGTTTATTCCCGAAAATGAGTGGTATATCCATCTCAGAAAGTGGTTTCTCCTCTTCGGGTAATTGCCAGACAAAATTTTTGTTTTTTCTTGTATTATTTTCAAGAACGCTTTTACGGCTCCTCACACAAAGACCAAGTAACCCCCTTTCAATACTCTGATGAAATACGTTTACCTCATAAGAATATCCTGCATAGCCTTTAAGTACAACATTTTTCCTCTCTTCATCAAGCAGGAAAAGATGTGTATGGTCATAATAGAAATGACCCTGGATTACCTCACATAATCTCTGGGATAAAGTGTCTATTTCCTGCGCCTTCCCCATCTCTTTAATTACCCTATTTATAAGTTCAAGTTGTGCAGTCCTCTCTTTGGATTCTTGATAAAGCCGAGCATTCTCAATGGCAATCGCCAACACATTCGCAATGGCGGTAAGAATCTCTAAATCATCTTCTGTGAAAGCATTGATTTTCTTACTTTCAATATCCAATACCCCTATTATCTGTCCCTTTACCGATAAGGGAACTGCAACCTCAGACCTTATCCTTTTAAGATTTCCAATGTAATTCTTTCTTTTTCTGATATCAGAGACTATATCCGATTTTCCCGTCTTTGCGACCCTTCCTGTAATTCCTTTTCCTATCTTTATCCTTATATCTTTCCAGAGATGCTTCTTACGTCCGACACTATCGGCAATTACAAGCTCCCTTCGCTTCTGCTCAATGAGGAAAATGGAAGCGAAGAAACAGGGAACTATCGAGGGGAGTTCACTCAGTACTTTCTTATAGAGAAGTGATATATCAAGGATTGAAACAAGAGACTGGCTCAGCTCAACCAGTGCTTTTATCCTCTTGTTGGAGATGTCCATTCTTTCAAAAAGCATTGCATTTTCAATCATAACCCCTATCTGTCTTCCAACATTATTAAAGTAATCAATCTCCTCCTTTGTAAACCTTTTCTTTTCACTTGAGGCAAGTGTTAATACACCAACCACTTTATCTTCAGCCATGAGTGGCACAGAGATAAGAGAATGGTAACCCGTCATCCGGACAACCTCTTTTGATGCCTTTGGGTCAATTGTGGAATCCTCAACGATAATAAGTTTTTGGGTCTTTGCAACTTTACCAACTAAATACTGACCGATCTCGATTTTGGCAAACTTATCCGCGAAATTTTTTGGGATATTTACTTGGCTCATCAACACTAATTTCCCATCTTCAATAAGATGAATCGACCCACCTTGCATTTTCATTGCTTTTGTTGATCTTGCAAGGCTCTGCTTCATTACATTCTTTATATTTAGAGGATGGAGAGCGGCTGAGGTTATATCACTGTAAGCAGATAGAATATCAATTTTTCTCTCAAGCTTTTCTCTGAGTTTTGTCTGCTCTATTGCAATAGCTGCAAGATTCGCAAAACATTCTGCAAGTATTCTCTCTTCGGGACTGAACTTTTTTGTTCTCCCGACAACATCTAAAAAGAGAAATCCCAGAACCTTTCTTTTAAGACCTATAAGAGGTAGGATAAGCGATGAGCGAATATCGTACTTCCTAACAAACTCTTCAGGAATTTTTCCCTCTTTTTTGACGTCAATAATCATAACAGGTTTCTTTGTCTTGTAAGCCTCAAGTGCGGTTTTACTGAAGGATAGTGGAACCCTTATCTTTTTAACTACACTTTCATTTTTACCATAACCTGTTTCTCCAATAAGCATAATATCTTTATCATCAAGGCTGTAGATTGAAGCAGTATCAACGTCAAGGAGAGAAGTAGCCTCTTTTGTTATTCTTCTGAAAAGTTCTTCGCGGTTCTTTGCCTTGAAGAGGTATTTCTCAATATTTGCAAATTTCCTGAAAACCTTTATATCTATCTTTCCCATCTCTCTTACCTATATTGAACTCTATAAATCCTCAAGTAACTTCGAAAGGTGTAAAAAGAGTCCTTCTACCCAGAAAATACATTCTCCATCTTTTAGATAAAGAATAGAAGGAAAATCCTTTATCCGCCACTTCTTTTTATAAATATCCCCTGAAACAGTATAAAGGTTTCCTTTATAGATTCCCATCTCTTTTAGGAAACCTTCTGCACTCTCTTTCTTCTCACTAGTTGCAAAAAGATACACCTTTCCACTGTAACTGTTTATTGCATCCCTTGCGTTCATTAATGTTGACCTGGATGCTTCAGATTCTATATCAAAAACAACTATTAAAACTTTACCCTTTTCAAGTTCTTTTTTCTCCATTCCTAACTCTTCAACCTCAAATCCCTTATACTTCCTCACGAGCAAATCTCCCGGCTTAACCTCTTCTGGAACACCTATCTCTACAACAACTCTCTCTGTATCCGGTTCTGGTATAACCCTCTTAATTCTCACATATGTGTCTCCATACACATTTCTCCATCCTGTGATATTATATGAAAGTTCTTCATCAAGGGTCACAATGAGCTTTCCACCCGATGTATCAACAGGCGGGTCAAGTCTTTTGGGATACTCCTCAAATCTTGTTATACTGTAATCATAGTAGTAACGCTGTTTCTCAGTAATATCCTTTCCGTTCTCCTCAAACCTAAAGTCAATCCAGGCTTTTTTAACTTCTTCTTTTTTCTTTTCAAAACTTTTCTCTCTCCATTCTTGAGCCCAGTATTCGAAAGCATCATAACTCCATTTTACCCTCGCGGGAATTCCTATGCTTCTCAAGATGCCAGCAATAAAGATATATCTTTCACTTTCGATCCCTCTTCTTGTTTTATAAACATCCTCTGGATTCTTCTGTGGTCCAAAAAAACCCCTTTCTTCCACCTTCTCCACATTCGCATCTATCCATGAGAAAATAGTGTCAACTGTCTCGAGAACTCTTTTTTTCCTAAAATTGATAAATTCAGATTGAATCCTCTGCCTCCATTTTCCCATCTGCTCAAATAGGATTCTATCGGATATGAGATAATCTTTTAGAATAGAGTCTGGAAAACTCCTGTATGCTAACTCTTCTGATTTTAGAACTGATATAAGTTCATCTGCGAGTCCTGTAGTGTCAAGACTCACAACATCCTTTGGGTGAAGCGAGTTAAAATAATCAATAAAAACATCTTTAAGAGTGTCGTTAAGCCCCTTGTAGAATGCAAGCAGAGATTTTGCCCCCCCTTTTGCATTATAGAAAATCTTTACGAGTTTTTCATCTCTTTCAGAGAGAACAGAAGCAAGAGAGCTGTCAACAATGTTTATTTTGCTAAAATGAAGACTCTGCAGGAGTTTAAGGGAGTCTCTATTGGGTCTATATTCTGGCTCCTTCTTTTCTATATCTATCCTTCTTGTATAGAGCCAGAAAGATGTATCAGGAATTTCCTTTTTTCTAATCTCTATTACAAGGGTATCTCTTTCTTTAGAAGATGGTCTCCATAATTTATACCCCAGGAGAGAGTCTTTAGATGCATAAACAAAGAGATCTGTTTGTCCAACGATAAATGTTACAAAACCACTTTTATCTGACTTTTTTAATCCAACGGGTGGAAGAGAGGAGTAGTTGTATACACATATTGAAACAGAGACACTTTCAACAGGAACATCATTTTCTTTTACCCTTATGGAAAGTTCTGTAATATCTGCATAGTTCGGGGTAGTGTTTATAACAGTAAATCCCTCTTTCTGTTTGTAGATTATTTCTTCTCCTTGCTCCATCTCACCGTATACAACCCCTTTTACAATTGCAGCCCTTTTTGCAGGAATAAAAAACCAGGCATTCTCTAAATCAGTTGGCTCTCCGCCTCCTATATAATGCCATTCTCCATTAACCCATACCTCAACCCAGGCATGGTTGCTGTTTGTAAATGGCCACCAGGGCGAATAGACCTTTCTTGCAGGAATAGAAACAGTTCTCAAAGCCTTTATACATAAGATAGCCATTTCTTCACACCTTCCAAATCCCCTTCTTATCGTTACGGTTGCGTTCTGGTCCCATCTTGCAGTCGGCTCATACTTCATTTTTGTAAATACCCATTCGTTTATACGGAGAACAGCCCCCCTCATATCCTCTACATCCTCTATCAAATCATAGAGGGTATCGGCATATAAGGCGGTGAAGTTCTCCAAGGGTTCCTGGCTTACTCTGTGGGGAAGTATGTAGTACTGAAAAAGAAAATCATTTATCTCTTTCTCCCAGGGAACCCTCTCACGGTTTTTATTTAATGCATTAAAGTAGGAAATAAACTCATCAGATTTTAGATTGGCAAGGTGACTGTCTG
>SOKM01000227.1 GCA_004375785.1 Candidatus Cloacimonadota bacterium
AGTAATAGCTTCTTGTAAAAGTAGAGACATAAAGGCTGAAGCTCAGTCCTTCATAAGGGAAATACAACAAGAGAACAGGATAGTCAAATTAGACCTCTCTACCCAGGTGCTTGGCTTAACAGTTCTGGAAGAGAAAGAAGAGAGGTATAGTGAGGAAAGGGAAACGAAGACTATTGAAGCACCTCTCTATCCAACGTTATCAAGTATCCCAAAACATATTAGTTTTGTCTCAGCTTCTGTCCTTGCTTCCAAAGCCAAACAATTTGATGATGGTTTATTGGCTGCAGTTGAAAATCTTGCCCAGAACGGAACCAAGGAGTTTACTGGAAAACGAGAAATGTTTCAGGATGTACTCACAGAGCTCGAAGAACTTGAGAAGAAAGCGGAGGTAAAGAAGGAAGACCTAAATTACTGTCGTGGGTTTCTTTATGCAGCAATGCTCCTTGGTGGTATCGAGGCAGAGGAAAGCAAAACCATTAAAGAAATAGCCGAAAAGATTAAATCCAGTTTTCTTAAAGATAAACTTCGTTCAAAACCAATCGGTTTCTATACCCGGTCAAAGGAGTTATCTCAGATCTTCCAGCAGGATAGGCTCTTGCAGGAAAAACTCAAATGGGAAAGAGCAGGAATACTGGCACAGGGGTTATCACCTGTTAAGGAATCGTACAAAGCGTATCTCGATTTAGTGTCAAAACTTACAAATCCTTTTACAGAAGAGAGTCTTATCTATGGCTTAGAAGCCCTTGATTTCAAAGGAGACTGTTGTTTCTTCCCTCCTTCTTCTTCTCACGAGACCGAACTAATAAAGAAACTATATGGCAGTAGTCCTATTCCGGAAGGATTCAGTCTTATAGATGAACTCATTAAGAGAATCCGAGAAGGGAAAATCAATCTTGCTCCAAAACATACTTCTGGTTGGTATGACTATCAGGTTTTTGCTCTCGAGCCACTTGTTATTCCTGACAAGATGCCAGAAGCGGAAAGGCTTTACTTTGATGAGAAGTACAAGGAGGAACTTATTGGGCTTTTTAAAGCTCTCATTGCACTGACCAGAGAGAGTCATATTAAACAATTAGAAATCCCAAAGTGTGGAGCTACCCTACCATCTGAGGAGGAAATTCCCGTTATCGAGATATATCCAGAACTCTCACTCGAACCTTTGGCAACATTCTATCTGCGTCGTGCACGTGCATACAGTTTTGTTAGGAATTTATTGGAATCCACAATTGGCGAGGATGGATTACGCAGTGTAACGCGTCCTACTTCATACGAGAAGGCAATGAAACCATTATATGAAGAACTGTTAGATATAGAGAAATTATTCTATGGCGCTCACATCTTGATCTCAAAAGAGATTGGTATGAAACCAAAACTTACGAGAGAGGAACTGAATAGTGTTGACACACACGAAGCCAAATCCTTTACAAAGGAATGGCTGCTGAGATACTCAGATGACCCAGATGTGGGTTCTGATATTCGGATGATGGTTCCCGTGTTTTTTGACATTGCACGAAAGAAGACAAAGGTGTGGGTAGTTATGGGTTATGCGGTGAAGCCGCTCCGTATCTGGTTCAAAGAATCCCCTGAAGCTGCGATTACTGATAAAAAGGGCAAACCAGCAAAGGCAAAGCTTGAGTTCCACAGTACAAAACAGAGGCTCGTTTACCCTGTAAGTGCTGAGGTATACGTCAGTAAAATACTCAATCGAGATGAATTTCGCGTTCTGTGCGATAAATATAAGACTTACTCTGCAATCATAACAGCATTGGAGAAACTGTAGAGGAAAAATTAGAAAAATCTTGACATAGCCGACGATTTTGATATAATGATACTATGAAAAAAGAGAAAATATTAACTAAATTGAAGGAGGCACTATGGGAGAGGTAAAAACCATACACCCATATGTAACAAAAACAGTTGAAATTCTTAATGGTGAACCAATTATTAAAGAAACACGAATCTCTGTGAGATCAGTTGTTCAATATGTATTAAAGTATGGGATGACACCAGAAGAATTTACGAAAGAATTTTCTAATATCGAATTGGCAGCTATATATGATGCGCTTTCATATTATTATGACAATAAAGATGAGATTGACTTACTTATAGAGGAAAATAAGGAAGATAAGTGGAAAGGAACTTTTAAGGAGAATACTTAGATTTTTGGCAAGAAGTGTGGTTGATAAAGTACAGGGTAAAATTATATGGTTGAGTAAGTATAAATAAAATTTAAGGAAGGGAAGGGTTAAAAGTCGGCGCGGAGTTCTGCGTTTGCAGAATGGAGTGTTTTCTTATCCGGTCTATTTAAGCCATTATATGATAAGTTCATAGAGAACATATTTGAGATAGAGATTGTAGCTCCTATTTTCCAATCTGTGGTGATACCTATAGGATAAAAACTTCTGACATCTGAAGGAAGGTCCTCTTCGTTTGTTGGGGTTGAATGCTTCGTTACAGCAAAACTTGCATCTATTATTGCACTATTCTTTACGGTCCAGTTAAAACCAGGTGATAAACTCTCCCTTTTTATATTAATGACTCCAAGATGACTATACCATAAAGGTTCTTCTATCTTAACATTTCCTGTTGTTGCTTTAATCCGTGCTTCAAGGTAATCTAAGATATAGTGGGAATATTCAGGGGCAAACTCTTCCCTTCTTTCGCTTTTCTCGAGCCCTCGTTCAACGCTTTCCTCAATCCTTCTCTTCCGTGAATACTTAAGAGAAATTTTGCTCTTCTCTGTTAAGCTCTGTTCAATACGAAATTCATTTCTGTCTGAATAATCCCTTTTCGCTCTTGAGACCAATTCGTTATTTAACCCTTTTGTGAAATTGAAAGAGTAAGAAAGAGATGTTGATTTAAGGGGATAAAGCGATATATTTCCATCGAGGGATTGCCTCCCTGAGACGGTCAGTGAATCATCCAGGAACCGTGATAGTCTTAGTGTATATACAGGCAGTTTCTCCTTTCCTTTATTCTCTTCGCATACGCTTGCAGTGAAGTTACATCTTATAATTTTTGCGGGACTGAATCCAACTCTTATGTATGTCCTGAGGGCAGTTACAGGATTCCCTTCTCCGATTTGCTCTATTTTTCTTTTGTAGTTTCCAAGCGTATCAGGATAGTACTCTCCTGTCATTGTGTCTTTACTGTAGTCTCCTTTTCCTTCCTCGACCTCATAGAATATTTCCTTAAATAGGCTCGAATTCTTTCCCGTAACTGAATAGTTTGTCTCAAGGTCAAACCTTCTTCTGAAAGGGATAAAGTGGGTTGAGAATTCAATAAGGAGTAATTCAATGTTTTCTCCGGGGAACTGTGGTGTAAATCTTCTTTTTCGTGAGATTACATTGAGGTTACCTCTGAAGAGATTTATCTCCTCAGTTTCAAAAGAGAAATTCTTTGTTGTAGTCCTGGATTCCCTTTCATAGTTTTCTTCAGTTATATTAAATAATTCATCGAACCTCTTACTATAGCCGAAAGATAGTTTTGAATTTTTCAAAAGAAGAAAACCGAGTTCTCCTCCCCCTTCTCTCCATCTCTTTTTACTCGATTCTTTCCGTAACTCCTGTTTTGCAAAAACCACGGGCATTATTCGCCACACAGAATATGAGATATTGAGCCCGTTTTTCTTCACCCCTGTAAGTAGAGTGTCTCCTTTTATTGATACTATACTTGATGTAACATCCACTTTTGGCAGGTTCTTTCTTCTCAGTGAAAAAAGACCCTCTCTGAGGTTAGCATCAATATTTTTCCTCCTCAGTAATGATATGTTTGCTTTTGAGAAAAGAAGATTTTCTTTATTGTAAATAACCCCACCTTTTTTTATCTCTTCCATTCCAGTCGACCTTCCCATACTCCATCTCTCTTCAAAATCCTCTTTTTCTATCCTTGAAAGGGGCTTGAAGTTTCTGTTCCTGTAGCGGTAGCCGCTCAGTATATTCATATCTCCCCATTTTGATTTTATAAGTTTAATGTCTCCATTCAGTTCTGTAAGGTAACCCTTGTTATCATTATCATCTAATCCGGAGAGAATGTTTCTGTCATAATCCGACCCGAAGAACACACCCTGTAGTTTCAATCTTTTTTGGTCATCAAAACCCATATCAAATCCAGCATAATTCTCGCTTTCAGGCAGTGGAACTCTTATTTTAGCAACATAGTCACCATTGTTTGAACTTACATAAGCAAATCCTGACAGTGTATCACTGTAGATATAATCACCGTTTCCTTCACCCACATAAGTAAATGAGACATTCCAATCCCCCTTTCTGTATCCTTCATAAACATAAAAGGAATCGGCGAAACTGTATTCGCCTTTTCCTTCACCAACGTAGACGCCGCTCTCCATCCAGTTCATTGTTGTATCATCACCGATCTGTGCGAGGAAACCCTTCCTTGCATTTGTGAGTTCAAAACCTTCTGCTTGTGTGATTTCATCACCATCTCTTATAAAGAAACATCCTATGTTATATTTCGATTTTTTATAGTTTATCATTGTAGAATAAAGACTACTTCTAAAACCTATTCGCGAATACTGAAACTCCACGACAATATCGCTCTCTCCCGTAATCAATCTTTTCACGGTGAATGTGAGTTGTGCAAGACTATAGTCTATTGTATAATCATTTTTCTCTCCCCTTTTCATAAGCATTCCATCAAGGTAAACAGTCTCTGTCCCGGCGACAATGACAATATCTTCATCGCCATCCTGGCTTTTAAGCTGATAAGGACCCTGCTTGCCTTCCATACCTTTTATATGTAAAGAGTGGAATTTACCTCTTGGAATACCAAAAGATGCATTTACTTCTGTACCACTTCCTTTAATGTCACTCGTTATACCGAGAAGGTCCCTTTCTATTACGGGAGTCGTTATAGTTCTGTAATTCAGCCGATAATCTCCAAGCGTTGCCCTGATACCTCTTCCTTCTACTGTAACGTATATCCTGTCAAGTTCTTCAAGGGATTCTGTCGCTCCTTCCGGTTCAAGAGGAGTATTTTCGTCTGAAAGCACTCCACTGATAGAAAGTCCCTGCGTAATCTCTCCTGTGATATTTACTTTTAGTGACTGGTCAAAAGAGAAACCTGTGGATGAATTCATTCCTATACTGAAGGTTTTTGCTCCTCCCAGAACGATCCCTGTTCTTTCATATTTTTTTATCTTTTCTTCTTTAATTTTTTCCTTTAATACAGGCTTACCCTGAACAAATGAACGTATGCTCCTTGTTTTATATTCCTTTTTTATATTAAACGGGAAGTAGCGGTATGAGATATATACTTTTTCATCTTCTTTAAGGGATTCGAAGAAAAGGATTGTTCCGTTTTTTGTGTTCAGAAAATAGTCCTTTTCCCTTTCAAGTTGAATAGTCTCTTTTATTACAATCTCTGAATCCTTCTGTATAAAAATATCAGGAAGTTTGTAGGGACCCTTTCTACCCTCACCTTCAATAGCTACCTTCCGTAAAGAAAGGCTGATTGAACTATTGAAAAGAGGTGAATCATTCCCTGCCGGAAATGTCTGGCTCAGAAGAAGTATAAAAAATCTTAAAAACATCTATCCTTTTCTCTTCAGGGTTAAGTATATATAATCTTTCTTTACTTATAGAGATTTTTGCCCCAAACTGTTCATTTGAGAGAAGTTTTTTCTTTGTTCCATTTTTCGTAATACAGGTGATTCCATTCAGAGTAGCAACAAAAAGGTTTTCCCAACTATCGAGAGCGAGGGAGGTTGGAGATTCGACATCTATGAATGATTTTTTAGAAGGATTGTATAAATTAAATAATACCACCCTATTCCTTTTCTTATTTGCAAAATATATACTGTTCTTCTGGAACTGAAGTGCACCCCCGTCTCCTTCCATTATTCCTTCTTCCAGTAAGAATCCTCTGCCCATTTTCTCCGTTCTCGAAAAACAAGAAAATTCCCTACTGTTGCTGTAGATAACAGTAAAGAGCCCTTTTTCTGAGACACTGAAGAAAAGAGGTCTCGCCTCAAGGGTGAATCCCTTTTCTAAAATTTTTTCTCTCTTGAGGGTCCAGATTTTTCTATTCATTTTATCGAGCAAAAAGATGTCGAAACCATCGCTGGAGATGTCTACAATCTCACAGGGATATATTTCCTCCATATTCATCTCTTCTAATTCTTCAGTCTCTTTAACGAGAATAATCCGCCTTCTGTCTGCAAGGATAAATAGATTTCCCTTTATATCGCAAACAATCTTTTCTGGAGAAAAATGTTTTGTCTCAAGAGAGATACTCGACTCGAATATTAAATCATGAGGAACAGGAAAGTTTAAGTTCTTTTTGTTTATGGATTCTTTTGTGCAGCAGACTAAAAGTAAAAGAGGGAGGGCATTACTGAATATAAATTTTGCTCTCAATCCTGTCTTTTTCAATCTCTTTGAATATATTTTCATCCACCTTTGTTGGATAGTTTCCATCAAAACAGGCTGTGCAGAAAAACCTGAATTCTTTTTTTCTTCCAAATTGAAGGGAACTGAGAAGTCCATCCATTGTCTGATAGACCAGTTTATCACAACCAATGTTTTCTTTTATCTCGTTAATTGGTTTTTCCTTGGCAATAAATTCCTTCTTCATCTGCATATCTATACCATATAAACAGGGGTGTCTGAGTGGTGGTGAGTATGAAGCAAAGTAGATTTCACGAGCCCCTGTCGTCCTTATAAGATTAACAATTTCTTTTGATGTATTCCCTCTTACGATACTGTCGTCAACGAGTAGAACTTTTTTTTTCTCAATAACACTTTTTATAGGATTGAGTTTCTTTTTCACTGCACTCATCCTCTGGGATTGCGTCGCCATAATGAATGTTCTGCCGATATATCTGTTTTTAATCAATCCCTCTCGGTAACTTACACCAAGCTCTTCAGCAAGTGCAAGTGCTGCTGCCCTTGAGGTATCGGGAATAGGAATAACAATATCAGGTTTAATATTGCTCTTTCTAACCTCTTCTGCGAGCTTTTTGCCAAGCCTGAACCTTGCTTCGTATACACTTATTCCATCAATAATAGAATCGGGGCGAGCAAAATAAATCCATTCAAATATACAGGGAGTATGAGTCAAATCCCGTAAATTTTTATGATGAACATTTCTATCTCTGTCAATAAAGACAGCCTCACCAGGTGCTATATCATCAGTAACATCGTAGCCGAGAACATCGAGGGTTACACTTTCTGACGCAAAAGCATAGGAATTTTCCTTTCTTCCATAAATGAGGGGTTTAATACCATGAGGGTCCCTGAAGGCAAGGAATCCTTTCTCACCAATGATTGATATTACCGAATAACTTCCCTGGATAGCATCGAAGGTTTTATTCACTGCTGAGAAAAGATTGTCGATACTAAATTTTCCGAGATGTGAGAGTTCAGCAGCAAGAACATTGAGGATTAGTTCTGCATCGCATTTTGTATTTATATATCTGAAGTCTTTCTCTTCGAGTTTTGTTTTTAATTCTCGATAGTTTATGACATTTCCATTGTGGGCAAGTGCAATTCCGTAAGGTGTGTTTACAAAAAAGGGTTGTGCTTCTGTCTCTTCATATGAACCCATGGTAGGATATCTGACGTGTCCGAGTGCTGTGCTCCCCAGCAGCCTTGCCATATTCTTTGTGTTGAATACATCTTGAACAAGACCTCTTCCTTTCTTAAGATTAAACCTTTTGTTGTAGGTTATAGCACCAGCAGCATCCTGACCCCTGTGTTGAATAGTGAGGAGTCCAGTAACAAGTTCTTCTATAGCATTATCTTTTCCTATTATTCCGAGTATTCCACACATAATTATTTCCTTAAAACAGTCTTTAATATAGTTCTTTTTTTAGAGAAAGTCAAGGGAATTTTGCCACAAAAACACAAAGCCACAGAGATTTTACTAATCTTAGGTAGCCGCAGGCTCTTGTCCTGCGCCCTTCGTGGAATTTATCCCTTCGTTTCTCTCAGGGCAGGCCCTGAGAGAAACGAATGACTCAAGGGCAGGTTCTGTCGAAGGATTACCCCGCCTTAATCCCCAGTAATTTCTGGAATTCTTGTTTGAGTTGGTCGGTTTTGCCTGATTCAATCATTCCTATAGCCTGAGGAAGCATTTTGTCTTCAGGTTTCTTTTCCTGCGCCTTTCTAAAAAAGGAGAGAGTGGAATCAATCTTATCGAGGAATAGATAAGCGATAGCCTGGTATGCAAAGGCTGCGGCTTCTGTCTCTTCCCATTGTGCTGCAAATTCCAATGTTTTTATGGATGATTGAAACCGTCCCATCTGTAAAAGATATAGCCCTCTCTTGAGGCTCATCTCAGGGTAAACTTTTAGATTGTGAAGTGTCCGTTCATCTTTATAGGGACATTTATCAAAAACCCCTCTTAAAATGAATTGTGAATAATCGAAATAGGTTGTATCTGGTTTTTGCAGAATTTCGTAAACAATGCCATACGGTATTTTAGAATAATCGGGAGCAATAAAGGAAGCATCTTTGTCAACCCCATTGATAAAGGTTATGTAACAGGGTCTTTCTCCTTTATTTCTCTCTATGAAGCTATTTATCATCTCTATAAATCGTTTCTGTATTTCATCCGGGCTTTTGAGTTTTGCGTGTTCAAAATCATCAAGCAGTTCAAGGTATGAGGCTACTTCCACCTTTGAGTTTTCAATGAGCCATGGATGTTCTTTGTTTAGATAGTCAAAATACCAGCTTCTTCTTAAAAGTTCTTTATCAATCATTACAACATCTTGTCTTACTCCTTCGATATATTTAAGATATAGTGCGGGAGAATAAAAATCCCATTTGTTTGTTATAACAATTCCGTTTTCTTTGACAGAAGAGAAAAGATTGTGGCACATATCGTAAGCAAGATAGTTTCCCCTTTCGCTCGAGAGATGAAAATTATAGACCAGGATAAAAACAGGTAAGGCAGGTGAAAGGAATACAACCCATTTAAGTTTCTTCGTAAAGAAGAGTAAACCATAACATATAAAAATAGAATAGATAAGGATGGATATAATGAAGTATGGTTCGATGTCAGGTATGTCATAATTGATTGCATAGATGATATTGAAAAGAAAGAAGATAAGGAGGAAAATAGTTGAATATTTAGAGACCTTGAAAAAATAAACTACCCCCACTAATGCGAGCGGAATAAAGAATGGTGTATACTGATAAGAAAGAAGTTTTAAGAAATTGACAAGGTTTGTTTTAATTATGGTCAGATTTCCTGTAAACATCCACACCCTGTACTGCTTTCCTGTGATGTGCCACAAAAACCTTTCTAAATTTACTGGTCTTCCCCAATTCAGTAATGGCTCGAGACCGCCTCTAATTGGGAGATAGAGATAGAGGGATGCCCCGAGAATGAAGAAGAGCGCAAAAAGAAGAAAAACTTTAACATTTTTAAATTCTTTTCTTAAAAGAAGATAGACAAAGAAGGGAATAAGGAAAGTAGTAATTATCATATGGTTTGAGAGGGAGAGTCCTGAAACGAATGCAATAAGTATTAATCTGTTCTTTATTTTGCTTGAATTTAAGAAGAGAAGAAAGCAGAGAGAAAAGAAGGTAATCGAATAGACCTCGGCAGATGTGGACTGATGCCATACTATTCGAGAGAATGCGAAGATAAGTGATGATGAGAGCGAGAGGATGGGATTTTCAGTTTTCTTATAAAGAAAAAGGAAGAGAAAGAGAGAAGCAAGGGATGAGAAAATTGCAGAGACAATGTTTATACGGAAGGCAACACTTTTAACAGGGAGGATGGAAAAGACTCTTCCAATTATCGTGAAAAGAGGGTATCCTGTGGGATGAGCAACACCGAGTGTTTTGCAAACAGTAATCAGTTCCCCCGCATCAATGAAGGCAATTTTTGGGTTCAGGGTGAAGAGGTAGATGATAAGAGGAACGAGGAAAGCAAGTATTGGAAACAATTTCACGTAGATTTTTTTCAATTTTTTCTCTGTAAATCTGCGGCTAATTTCTTAGACACTCAGAGCACGGGCAAGGATAAGCCCGTAGACACTATCTGCTCCTGATTCAAGTAGACTTTTTGCTATCTCATCGAGAGTTGTTCCAGAGGTCATAACATCGTCCACAACAAGTACACTTTTGTTCTTTATCTTCTGCGGTTCAACCACACTGAAGGCATTTTTCAGGTTTTCTCTCCTCTTCTCATTGTCCAGTGCAGTCTGTGATTTTGTTGCTTTAGTTCGAGCAACAACTTTATAGCACAGTTCTTTTCCTGAGATTAATGAGACCTTTTTTGCAAGTAGTAAACTCTGATTATATCCCCTTTCTCTCATTCTTGTTCTGTGAAGCGGAACCGGAATTATCACATCCGTATCAGACAGTTCAGGGTAAGAGATAAAAAGATTTCCCAAGAGGAGCCCGAGACGCTCTGCAATAAGGGTTTTACGGTCATATTTTAGAAGATGTATCATTTCACTAAGAGGTGATGAGAAGGTTCCAAGGGCTCTGACCTTTGAAAAATAAAAGTTTTTTCCTTTGCAGTAGTCACAGGTCTTCCTGTTTTTAATAAGCGGTGCTCCACATTTCCTACAGAAGTAAGATTCGATTGT
>SOKM01000182.1 GCA_004375785.1 Candidatus Cloacimonadota bacterium
TGGAATTCAGAGAATTCTCCCATTTTGAAAGATTTATTATAAACTGGCTTTTCTTGTCCCATTCCACATTGTTTTTAGGAGCGGGTATCAAAGATGTATAAGCAGTTGCCCTTGAAGATGCTAGAGGTCTACGAGCCCACCATATATGCAAGGTGGAAATATGCCCGTGTCTTATGTTCTTCTCCCTTGCAGACTCAATGCTTACCTCTTTTACGGGAAAACTCACCTCAATGAATCTTTTATCGTTCATGCTTTTATCCCCTTATCCTTCCATTCCTCTGATGACACTATGAACCTCACAATTTCGACCTTTTCCTGAACATTCAGATTTTCCGCAGGATTGTTTATTATGTAAAGGGTTGGATCCGTGGCTGCCTTAGCAATTACATAAAGCCAGTACTGCTCTCTGAACCTCTTCGCCTTAAACCATTCGTTGCAAGTCAAGGCGACCCGACCTTCATCTGCTCTTGCTTTGACTTCAATATACCTCATTTTTCCATTATCATCACTAGATCTTATATCAAATCCAAGATTTTCCTTTGAAACATCCTCTGGCTCTCTTTTCTGACTTCTTTCATAATCCATGGTAATCTCCATGCCGACCTTTTCTATTTCTTCATTGCTTACCATATCTTTGGAAATTGTAGGCTTTACAAGAACTGCACCTAGAAACTTCGGCATAGAGATTGTCAAACTCACCTCCTGCTCTATTTCTTTCTCCAATGTTTTTAAGGCTTCTTCGTACTGTTTCTTTCTCTCCCCCTTGTTCCTGATAACAATGTCTACTTTCTCGCCTTCTGCTTGTCTCTCATACAACTCTGCAAGGTCAGCATCGAGTTCACCTACTAAATAGTCTAAAGACTTAATTCCGTATTTCCTCTTTATTTTCGCTTGCCTTTCCCTTTCATCGGCTATTTCTTGCTTGTAGTTTTCAACAGCACCTATAGCATATTCTTGGGCTCTTTCTTTGGTCACATCCACCTTTGTTGGCTCATTAAAATCTTGCGGAATAAAATCCCATAAAATTGCAGGATTAATTTCATTCAATTCCCTCCCATTGTCATAAATCGCCATAAGACGCTGGCCTGCAGCTTGTCCTTTTCCATCTTTTACTTCCCCCTCAAAAAACCACAAAACACCGTTGTATCTTCCAGAAGGATCTTCGAATACCGCTCCTCTCTGCAATCTGGTAAAGTAAGACCTTTTCACCCATTCAAGTAATGCCTCAAAGAGTGGATGTCCAAAGGAGACAAACTCTGTATCAGGATTTTTGAAAGCAATATCTTTATCAAAGGTTGCTTTTGAGTATGACTTCAAGATAGAGCTGTATCTATTTTTAAAATCAACTCCCTCGGCTATTTTTCTTATTTCATAGGGAACTGAGTCTATTGCAATGAAGCCATCCTTTCTAACCCTAAATTTCCCGCCAGCCTTTTGAAACGCTCTTTTGAAGAACTCCTCTACATATTCAGGAATCAACCTGTATTCTTTTGCCTTTTCAGCCATCTCTTTTATTCTGGTATAATCAATATGTCTTGTTGCAAGACTCTCCCCTAACGCTTCCTTGACCTTTTTAATGTAGTCTTCATCCACTCTAATGTCGAGTTCCTTTATGATCTCATCCGTGCTTCTTGCATTGGCTACTGCATCTAAGATGAGCTGATAGAGATTTTTTCCGTAAAATATGTCGCCGATAACGTCAAACACCTTGTCGCTTCCCATCGCCCGTCTGATCTCTTCGAGTTTGTCAAGAATCTTGACCAGAACTTTACCTTCTCTCGTATCCTCTGCTACAAGATTGAAAATATAAACATCCTTCTGCTGTCCATACCTGTGAACTCTTCCCATCCTTTGCTCCAGTCTGTTAGGATTCCAGGGTATGTCGTAGTTAATCATGAGATGACAGAACTGAAGATTTATGCCTTCGCCTGCGGCTTCGGTTGCAACCATAATCTGCTTTTCGTGTTGGAAAACCTTCTCAGCATTTACCCTATCTTCTAACCTCATACCCCCATGAATGAAGTTTACAGAATGTCCCCACGATTTAATCCTTTCCACTAAATACTCCATTGTATCTCTAGATTCGCTAAAAATTAAGATCTTCTCATTTCCCTGCATCTCTCTTATTTTCTTAAATCCTTCCTCGATTGCTTTCTCTAATTCCTGAAGTTTAACTTCATCCTCCTCCTTGAGTATCTCCTTTGCCATATCTATGAGTCTGTTTAGCGTGTTAATCTCTTTCTTTAATTCTTCCCTATTCTCGGCGATAGATAGCATCTCCCATTTCTTTTCTTGCTCCCAGCGTTTCTCTTCCTCGTAATCATCAATTTCTTCAATATCAATAAAAGGCATCTCTTTCATGAGTTCTGGTTCTTTAAGCAAATCCTCAAGCCTCTCTTTTCTTCTTTCAAGCGATCTA
The DNA here is from genome assembly GCA_004375785.1 of Candidatus Cloacimonadota bacterium. GTDB lineage: Bacteria > Hydrothermota > E44-bin80 > E44-bin80 > E44-bin80 > E44-bin80. Next base: position 2,420 of record SOKM01000182.1, read on the forward strand.
AGAAGTGCATAAGTGCTTGATGCCATCCTTCTTTGTAAAATTAGCAAGGCAAATGTAATATTTCTCCTTTTATCGCTCTGTAAAGCTATGTTGTATTGAGAAATCACGTATATTGAAAGTTTGTTGTATAATTTCTTTTCCTTTTCCGATAACCTAAATTTAATCGTTTTCGGATAGCGATTAGTAAAAATAGGCTTTCCTTCAAAGTCTTTTAAGTCTTCTTTCATCCTCCTGATAAAAAGAGGATTGTCTTTGTTCTTTAAGGATTCATCAATCAACCTTTGTGTGGCAAAGAATCCAGGTACTAAAAGGTCGAGAAACAATCTATAATTTTCTGGATCTCCTTTATGTGGCGTTGCAGTAAGAAAGAGAAGATGTTCAGTAGTCCTTGACAGCACTTCACCTAATTTGTATCTCTCAGTCTTTGATAACTTATCCCCATATCTATAGGCTGCCATCTTGTGAGCCTCATCGACTATAACCAAATCCCATTCAACGCTT
>SOKM01000327.1 GCA_004375785.1 Candidatus Cloacimonadota bacterium
AGTCAAGTTTACGGTGCTGGTCTCTATGTCAACGGTTCTCCCTATATCTTTGAGAACATAATCCGGAGAAACATTGCTTCTGATACATCATCTACCAGTCGAATCTATGGTGGCGGCATCTATTGCAACGGGACAGGAACACCGCTGATTGTAGCAAATGTGATTCGTGGTAACATTGTTCAGAGTACAATTCGCAATTATGGTGGAGGTATTTATGTAGACGGCAACAATTCAGCACTTATTCTTGGAAATACGATTGAGAGTGATTCAGCCATCGGTGGATTTTACAACTACGGTGCAGGCATTTACTGTGCCATGGGTTCATCGCCCGATATACGGCATAATGTTATCCAGGATAATGTGGCTACTCAGGGAAGTCGAGGTTATGGAGCGGGTATTTATGTGGGTACGAATTCCAACTCCTATATTCTTTCTAATCTGATTTACAACAATACTTCTCAAAGTGGTTCGTGGAACTATGGTGCGGGAATATTTATTAATTCAGGTACTGAAGTTCTCAACAATACAATTGTAGGGAACAGATGTCTTGGAGGCAACTGGAATTATGGAGCGGGAATCCGTATCTATGATTCTACGAATACGATAGGAAACAATATCATCGTCAACAATTCAGCAACTGCGGGTGGAGGAATTTACGCTGGGACTGGTGATCATGCAACACTTTTAAATAACGATGTCTGGAACAACACTGGTGGTAACTATAGTGGTATTGCACCTGGAGCAGCTGATATCTCGGTAGACCCGATTTTTGTGACGGGTCCATTAGGTGATTTCTACCTCAGCCACATTGCAACAGGTCACGGTGCAGACAGTCCTTGTATTGACTATGGCTACACCACAGCACAGAGCCTTGAGCTGGATACATATACGACCAGAATCGACTCGGTTACGGATGCTGATACGGTAGATCTTGGCTATCATTACCCCATAGAACCTTTTGTTTCCGTTCAAGAACAGAAGATAGCCACGCAAATACCGCTAATCTTCCAGGTTTTTCCCTCCATATCTACCTCTTCTTGCAGAATTCAACTTGCGCTACCATCAGATCGATATACAGAAGTGCATATCTTCGATGCTTTAGGTCGCCTGCAACAAACACTCTTCAGTGGCAAACTTACTGCAGGAAAACACGAGTGGGTTTGGAATGGGAACACTATTCCTATGGGAACGTATTTCTTTATAGTTCGGGTTGGACCACATGAAACCTTCTCGAAGAAGGTGATATTGATACGATAGCAGGATGCCTCACCTGTTCTGAAACACCGTCATTGCGAGAGACCAACGGGAACGTGAACTTTCTCTGAAGGAGAAAGAACGACGGCAAGCAGGAGGATAATAAACATAGTGAGGAGTCAATCTCATTCTGCCTGAGAGAGAAAATGAGATTGCTTTCCTTCGCGGAGTTTACCCTGAACCATACGGTGCAGGGGTTTATCCTCGAGTGAAACGAAGGGCTCAGGACAAGCTCCATTCGTTTACTCGCAATGACGACCCTTTGACTTATCTCAACATCTCCTTTATCTCATCTGAATAAAGAACTATCTTCTCTGCCTTTTTTAAGAGTTTTTCTGCTTCTTCTTTTCTAATCTTTGATTTAAGTCTCTTTATTCAAGCAACCATTTCCATAATGGTTTATAGATTATCTTTAACTCTCGTCCATTATTCTTGATTACTTCTTCATCTTCAAAATCAGATGTAATAACTAAACCCTCTCTCAAATCAAAATTTTCTATTCCTGCTAATATCGCATTTATTTCCCGCTTCTTAGTCTTCTCATCCTCCAAATCGTAACAAACCTGGATTAGATTAATTACAGATAAACCTTTCTTTATCAAAAAATCAATCTCTCTCTGCTTTTTATCTTTCCAGTAGAAGAATTCTTTGTTTCTTCTTTTAAGTTCTACAAAAACAATATTTTCATACAATCTTCCTATGTCCATTGTAGTCCTGAAACCAACAGCGTTTTTTAATCCTGTGTCAATACAATAATTCTTTCTCGGATAAGAAAAATGATTTTTTAAAGACAGTGAAAAAATGGGCAATTGAAAAAAAAGAAAGGTCTCTTCAAACAACTTAAGATAATTCTTTATAGCATCATAACTCAGGTTCGTAACAGCTCTCAATTTTCTATAGCTGTGAAATGCAGATGTATTTGTTACAAGATAGTATGCAAGTCTTCCGAGCTTCTCCCCGTCTATTCTATATCTTGCAATTATATCCTTTGTTATAATGGATTCATAATACTCATTAAGAAGCTTTCTTTTTTTATCATCCTCATCAATCAGGACAATCTCAGGGAATGCCCCAAATTCAATATATTTCCTGAGCATATGTTTAATGTTAGAAACATTTTCAGGTGGTATGAAATGTATGTCATCTGATTCAATATCAAAACGTGCAAATCTCAAGAATTCGCTAAAAGAGAGAGGAAATATATTAAAAGTTAGTGTTCTTCCTGTTAAGAGAGAAGCATAATCGGATACCAAAAGTGAACCTGAAGAACCGGAAATGAAAAACTGCCTGAAACCTTTGAGGTCGTATTCCCTCTTGAGCCATAATTCCCACTCCTTTTTTTCCTGAATTTCATCAATGAATATAAAACTTTCTTCCTTCTTCACATTTGTTAATTCAATGTATGCATTTACAATCGTATCAAAATCAGTCTCTTTAATTTCTGGGTCTTCAAGGTTAATATATAAAATATTGAGTGGAGCAACTCCTTGTTTTAACAATCCATCTATAAGCTGATACATTAAGGTGGATTTTCCACTTCTTCTAACGCCTACAAGAATTTTTATGGGTTTTATATCGAGATATTTTAATATCTCTTTTTGGTTATCTCTTTTAACCCCTTTTAGAGCTTCTTTTACTTTTTTCTCATACCAC
>SOKM01000008.1 GCA_004375785.1 Candidatus Cloacimonadota bacterium
GGTGTTGGGTAATCTCATTAAAATCTCTTTAGATCCCTGTTGAAAGTCTTGGCTGGGGAGGGTAATACACTTTTATTGTTGTTTCTCTGTGTGCTCTGTGGTGAATATGGGATTGCTTCACAAGAGAAAATGAGAGATTATTCGCAATGACAATTTACAAGAGAAAGAGGCATAGAATGAAAAATAAGAGATATATTCCTTTTCTATCAATCGTCTTTACGGTAATACTACTTTTTTTAATAACCTCTGAAACAAGTGGGAAAGAACATGAGACAGGAAAGAAAACATGGGAACCTGGAATAAAGCTGGAAGATAATTATTATGAGAAGAAAGCAGACTGCATAATTATCGGAACAGTCACCGAGGTCAAAGATACACCTGATGCGGATTTTTACTTTCATCAGGCAACAATTTCTGTAGAGAGATGGATTAAGGGAGATGCAACTCAAAAAGAGGTAATAGTAAAATACTTCTATCCTATCCGAATGACAGTGAATAGGTTAGTAAAGGGAAGGAATTGGGAAAATCATGTTAGAAAAGTTTACAAAAAAGATCCACAACAGTTCTTAGATGAATTTGAGCAAAAGAACAAAGATGCTGGTTTTATTATTATGCGTGACGATTATTTCAAATTTTCTGAAGGTGAGAAAGTTCTTGTTTATCTGACATCACTACCAATTGAACTACACAAATGCTATGATACTCCTTATAATGAAGAAACGAATCGCTATGAATCCGTAGGTGATTTCTGGCCTTATGATGAGGAAAAATTCAAGGAAATTCAGGAATGCGAAGGATACTATGAAGTATTGGCCCAGAACAAATATATGATAAAAAATGATTATATAGAGTTACACGGCGTTGTGGAAGTTGCGGAATTGGAGATGACTTCTGATGAATTCATTGAAAATATTGAGAGAAAACTGGGCAAAAGAATCTTGGATGTCGCATTTCGATTGGGTCAGGGTGGGTATCGGGATAATCGTGCAGAAGATGGAAAATTGGGGGGAGGCCAGCTCGTTCTGGATGTAAAACTGGATAAACTCCCCATCGTCATTTCCATCGCCCAGGAATACTATAAAAAGTCACCCGATGCAATCCATCCCTATGAAATAGAGGGTCTGTTCTTAGCCAATCTGTTCTACACAAGACGATTGTTCAAGAAATGGAAGTCTAACGTTTTTCTTGGAGGAGGAGCTGGCATCGTCTACGTACCAAAAGGCGGAACTGACACTTCTGCTAATGAGCGGGGCTTAATGTACGACCTGGAAGGCGGAATCAATGTCAAGGCTTTCTGGAAAATAGGTATCTACGGAGTTGGCAAATACATTTACAGCAAGAAGACAAAAAACAACGTCAAGGTCATCGATTTCAGCAATGCAGCCGTCTTACTGGGTCTCTCCCTCAACCTCGCCTGGTAGAAAAAGGGTAAAAAAATCTTGACTTTTTTTTATCTTAGTGGTATAAAAACAAAACGATGAAAAAGCAAGTAATGATTACAGCGCCAAAAAAACGAGTTTGCCGAAAGTCGGCGTGTCACAACAAAATTAAAAAGGAGGAAAGATGAAAGAAAAATTCCTTAAAGTGTTACCAATAGTTCTGGTAATGCTGCTGGTGTTGAGCTTTACAGGCTGTGGAGAGAAATCCGAACCAGCTGTAGAGAAAGAGAAGCCTGTAAAGGAACCAACGAAGGAAGTATTGTCAGTGAAACCTGGCGATGAAGTTCTTGCTCCGTTCTTTGATGTAGATATGTTTAGTGCCAAGTGGGCACTTGCCAAAATAGTTACTCCTGCGAGTGAGAAAACGAAAGGTGAATATGAAGTCCAGTTTTTAATTGGCACTCCTGACCTGGGAAAAGGTGAAAAAAGATGGGTGAAAGACATTGTCTGGAAATCTCATCCTACAAAGAAAGAAGAACTGAAGGTTGGTATGATAATAATCGCCGCTGGTAACAATAGCGCGGACCCATCCGAAGCACGTACCGATACCTGGCGTAAGGGTGTTATCTCAAGCCTTGACGAACTCCATAAAAATCTTGCGGAAGTTGAATTCTACTACAACCTTAAGGAAGAACCATTTGGTAAAGAAAAAATGTATCTACACAACATCTATATTATTGATGAACCCGCACCCGGGAAAAAATAGAGGAAAGTTGGATTGGTTTGGTTGATTTTTTATAGAGTGAAACAACTTCTGTTGTTTCGGTGTTTATATGGAGTGCGACGACGGTGTCGTTGCGATGTTATGTCTTTTCGTAACCACAGGCTTTAGCTTGCGAACCTAAACAACAGGCGAGGCATCTTGCCTCGCATCCATCATTGTGAGTAGGGGCCATTCAGCTAAACATTGACAGGTTTACTTCTCTTCAAAACAATGAAGGAGCCGATGGGAACGGTGAAGGGGTGTGGAAAGACTTCAACGCCCTTTCTTTCATATTCCCATTCATGTCATTGCGAGTTCTTCTTCTTTACTCCACTCTCGTGAAGCAACCTCATACTTTCTTTCGACATTTTAATTACCCAATTACTCAGTTACCTAATTACGAAATTTATATTACAGCGAAGCGTTTCTTAACTTTTTTCTTGACTTTTACTGTAGAAAACTTATAATCATAAAAGAGCGTGTTAAGAGATAAAGTCAAAGAAAGGTGGAAAAAGGAGATGGCAACTTTGCAGCAGGAAAGTTGCTCTATCCTGAGGCTTATGGTAGCCAAACAGAAAGTGGTATTAATTAAATTCTAAAGCGAGTTAGGAAGAGAAAAAAGGTAAAAATAAGGAGGCTCAGATGAAAAAAACTTCCACAGGGAATCTATTACATCAAGCTGAAGTTAGGCGACTCTCTGTTTACAGAGAAAGCAATAATTTTGAAATAGCAAAGAAAAGAAATTATCCTGAATCTAAAG
>SOKM01000116.1 GCA_004375785.1 Candidatus Cloacimonadota bacterium
AGACGAAGAAAAAATTATGCACAAATCTTTTAGGTGAAACATTAGTTAGATCTTTTTCACTAACCACTTGGCACTTACCACTGCCGTTTCGGGGCTCGCAATGACGGGGTTTACTTAAAAAAACTCCCCTTCCTTGTAGACAATCTTTCCTTTAACTATCGTGATTACTGCGCATCCTTTCAATTTCCATCCACCGTAAGGCGAATTACTGCTTTTAGAGACAAAATCATCAACATTCACTGTCCATTTTTTCTCAGGGTCAAAGACAGTTATGTATGCTTCCTCTCCTTTTTTCAGACTCCGTTTTCCTATACCAAGAATCTTCGCCGGGTTGACGCTCATCTTTTCGATTATCTCTTTAAGAGATAGCATCCCGGTGTGGAGAAGTTCTGTGCAGACAATTCCCAGTGCTGTTTCAAGTCCAATGATTCCAAATGGTGCACTGCCGAATTCCATCTCTTTTTCAAAAAGTGCATGAGGTGCGTGGTCTGTTGCAATTGCATCAATTATTCCTTCTTTTAACCCCTTTTTCAGAGCTTCGACATCCTCTTTTGTTCTCAAAGGTGGTTTCATCTTCAGATTTGAATCGAACGTTGCAAGGCAAGAGGAATCAAGTGAAAAATGGTGAGGTGTCACTTCCGCCGTAATCGGTAAACCTTTTTTCTTTGATGCCCTTACCACTTCAAGTGATTCGCGAGTTGACAGATGGGCAATGTGAAGTCGTCCACCGATAAAATCTAAAATGGCTGCATCCCTTGATATCATTATACTTTCAGCAATAGCAGGCATCCCTCTCAGCCCCAGTCTTGTTGAATTGAAGTCTTCGTTCATCTGTCCCCCCTCACAAAGCGCAGGGTCTTCCTCGTGAACAATGATTACCTTATCAACAATCTTTGAGTACTCGAGTGCTTTTCTCATTATCCGAGAATTAGCAATAGGATAGCCATCATCACTGAACCCTTTACATCCTGCCTTAACCATATCGTGCATCTCAGAGAGTTCTTCGCCTTTTTGACCCTTTGTTACAGCACCAATCGGAAAAACATCAACATATCCATTTCTTTCAGCTGTCTCCCTGACAAATCTTACCATACCAGAGTTATCTATTATCGGTTCAGTATTAGGCATTGCTGCAATACCTGTAAATCCTCCTTTCGCCGCCGCCTTTGTTCCCGTTTCAATGGTCTCTTCATCCTCTCTTCCAGGTTCACGTAGATGGGTATGCATATCAATAAAACCTGGACAGACAATTAGCCCTTTGACGTCAATTATTTCCCCGTCTTTTTTACTGAATGTTCCGAGCCCCTTTATTTTCTCTCCTTCTATCAGGATGTCCGTTTTCTCATCCAGCCCCTGTATTGGGTCTATGATTCTTCCATTCTTTATTACATATTTATGCTTCTGAGACTTCTCCACTTTTTCCTCCACTTAAAAGATATAATATTGCCATTCTTACAGCAACCCCATTGGTCACCTGGTCAAGAATAATTGAATTCGTTCCATCAGCAACCCTCGGGTCAATCTCAATTCCACGATTTATTGGTCCCGGATGCATTATCACTACATCATCTTTTGCATTCTCAAATCTTTCAAGTGTAATTCCATAGAGTTCTATATATTCCCTTAAAGATGGTAATAAACCACCTCTCTGTCTCTCTTTCTGTATTCTCAGAACATAGATGACATCCATATCCTGTATAGCCTCATCCAGGTTATATGAAACTTCTACGCCCATATTTTCAATTTTATACGGCATAAGTGTCGGTGGGCCACAAAGCGAAACTTTTGCTCCCATCTTCTTAAAAGCCCATATATTTGAGCGTGCAACCCTCGAATGCAGAATATCCCCAACAATAAGCACCTTCTTATCTTTTATGTTACCTAATCTCTCTTTCAGGCTAAGGAGGTCAAGGAGCGCCTGAGTGGGATGTTCGTGTGTCCCGTCACCCGCATTTATAACAGATGCTTCTAACCGCTCTGCGATAAAATAAGCTGCTCCCGACATTGCATGCCTGATAACTACAAAATCTATCTTCATTGCTTCAAGGTTTCTTACTGTATCAAGCAGGGTTTCACCTTTGAGCGCACTCGATGAAGAACCTGAAAGATTAAAAGAGTCAGCTGAAAGCCTCTTTTCAGCAAGCGCAAACGATGCGAGTGTCCTTGTGCTTGGCTCAAAGAAAAGGTTAACAACGGTTTTTCCTCTAAGATAGGGTACCTTACGAATTGCACGTTCGGAGATTTCTTTCATTGTTTCTGCTGTATCAAGGATTATCTCTATCTCATTTCTTGTGAGATTTTCAATCCCTAAAAGGTCTTTTCGTTCAACTCTCATTTTCCACCACCTCCCTGATAATAACCCTATCCTCATTATCAACCTCTTTTACTCTCACTTCAACAAGTTCATTTTCTGATGTCGGCACATTCTTACCGATGTAGTCGGGTCGTATAGGGAGTTCTCTGTGCCCTCTGTCAACAAGAACTGCAAGTTGAATCTCTCTTGGTCTTCCAAAATCAATAATTTCATCCAACGCTGCACGGACTGTCCTACCTGTATAAAGCACATCATCAATAAGAACAACAATCTTTCCTGTAACATTAAAAGGAATTTCTGTTTTCCCCACTACAGGCATGTAATCAATACTCGTGAAATCATCCCTGTAAAGCGTTATGTCAAGTACACCGAAGGGAATATCAACTGATTCTATCTCCTTTATCTGTTCTTGTATCCGCCTGGCAAGAATATCTCCTCTTTTACGTATTCCTATTATGACAAGGTTTTCAGCTCCAAGATTTCTTTCGAGTATTTCATGGGAAATCCTTGCAAGCGCTCTCTTAATCTGAGTCTCATCCATAACAGTCCCTTTTTCCTTGATAGTCACTCATCCTCCTTCCTTT
>SOKM01000291.1 GCA_004375785.1 Candidatus Cloacimonadota bacterium
TAGGAATTTCCAATCCAAGAAATCTTGCAACCTCAAGGATTGTCCATCCCTCCTCTGCTTCAAACTCTATTCCATCAATCCTGATATTAGGCATCTATACCCCCTGTCCAACTGCTGAACTCTCTTTCAGTTTTTCTAAGAATTTCTGACCATCACTGGTTTCAAGTTCGCATCGCAGACAACGCCGCGCTTCCTTCACTGCTTGTTCCTCTTTTAATCCTCCTTCGACTTCCTTAAAATTGGCTTTTCTCTCCTGAGGAGAAAGGCAAGGTATCAATGTTCGTTTCGTTTCTAACAACTCTTCTTCTGAGAGCTCGATAGGTTCAAGATACATCGAAGGTCTTGTTATTTTATATTCTCGCACTATTTCCTTTCCACTTAAAAATTTATCAATAGATTCAGCTGCTATTTTCCCCGAATGGACTGCATCAACAACAGTATTTGGTCCTGTTGCCAAATCTCCACCGGCAAAGATTCCCTTTCTGCCTGTAACAAATGTTTCCTGGTTTACTACAACTGTTCCCCATCGGGACACTTCAAGTCCTGATTCTTTCTCAATGAATGATGTATCTGCTTGCTCACTGATCGCAACTATTAGAGTATCGAGTTCAACTGTATACTCTGAGTCATCTACAGGTACAGGTCTTCTTCTACCTGATTTATCTACATCCCCTAATTCCATCTTTATGAATTCACAGGCTTTTAAGTTTCCATCCTCAGATTCTATTTTTTGGGGTGAAGTTAAAAACTCAATTTTAATTCCCTCATCTAAAGCAGCTTCTACTTCTTCTTTGAAAGCAGGCATTTCAGCTATCGTTCTTCTATAGAAAATCGTTACACTTTCTGGCGTTCCTGTTCGCAAAACTGCCCTTGCAGCATCAACTGCTGAGTTTCCTCCACCTATTACACCTACCCTCTTACCTATCTCTATATCCTTTCCAAGATTAATAGCACTGAGCACTTTCATACCTGGTAACACTCCTTTTACATCTTCATTAGGTATACCCAGTTTTAATGATTTATGTGCACCAGTTGCAATAAATACTGCTTTGTAATCCTGATTAAACAATTCTTCTATAGTAAAGTCTTTACCAAGTTCACTTTCTGTTTGCATCTCAACCCCAGCACTTTTGATATAGTCAATATCTGTCTTTAGTATTTCTCTTGGCAGTCGGTATTCGGGAATACCTACAGCGAGCATCCCTCCAATCACCGGGAGTTTTTCAAAAATAGTTGCTTCATACCCTTTCTGGGCAAGATAGAATCCACAGGTAAGCCCGGCAGGACCAGAACCTATTATTGCTATTTTACCTTTTCCATTCTTTGCCACAGGTTCTGCTTTAAGCATAAGACCTTTCTTTAAGCCATAATCGGTAACAAACCTTTTGAGACTTCGTATCGCAATGGGGTCCCCACCTTCCCCTGCTCGACACTTTACCTCACAAGGATGGTGACAGGTCCTGGCAAGAACAGAGGCAAGTGGATTATCCTTTTTTATTATCTCCAAGGCATCATCATATCTTCCTTTAATTATCAAAGCAATATAGACCGCAGCCTCAGTGTCAATAGGACAGGTATGTTGACAGGGAGAAGAAACGAGCTCTTTACAAACAGCCGCAGAGCACTTCTTCTTTTTAATATGGTCTATATACTCATCCTTGAAATAACGAAGTGTTGCTAAAACAGGGTTGGGTGCAGTCTGCCCAAGACCACATAGGGAAACATCTTTTATAACATGAGCAAGTTCATCAAGTGTAACAAGGTCTTCTTCTTTTCCTTTCCCTTCCGTTATATCGGTAACTATTTCGAGCATTTTCTGGGTTCCTTTACGGCAGGAGAGACACTTTCCGCAGGATTCATCTCGAAGGAAGTTAAGGAAATACTTCGCAACATCAACCATACAAGTATTTTCATCCATCACTATCATACCACCAGAGCCCATAATTGAACCTGCTTGAGTAAGGGATTCATAATCTACTGGTAAATCTAAGCGCTCTTTGGGGATACAACCTCCAGAAGGACCTCCTGTCTGAACAGCCTTGATACCCTTCCCATCAAGAATTCCACCGCCGATATCGAATATTATTTCTCTTAGTGTTATTCCCATAGGGACTTCGACAAGTCCTGTATTCTTTACTTTGCCAACGAGTGAGAAAATTTTCGTTCCTTTACTTGTCTCAGTTCCAATCTTTGAAAACCATTCTGCTCCCTTCTCTATTATTTTTGGCACATTTGCCCAGGTCTCGACATTATTAATGTTTGTCGGTTTGCCGAAAAGCCCTTTTTCAACCGGAAATGGAGGTCTTTGTCGCGGGACGCCCCTTTTCCCTTCTATTGAAAACATAAGGGCTGTCTCCTCACCACAGACAAAAGCACCTGCGCCCCTTACTATTTTTATATCAAATTTGAATCCTGAACCAAAAATATTTTCACCTAAAAGCCCTAAATCATGTGCTTGTTCAATGGCTATAGAGACATGTTTTATGGCAAGAGGATACTCATTCCGTACATAAATCCAACCTCCGTTTGCCCCAATTGCACAAGCACCAATGAGCATACCCTCAATAATTGAGTGAGGATTGCCCTCAAGAAGACTTCTATCCATATAGGCGCCAGGGTCACCTTCATCTGCATTACAGATAATATAGCTGACAGCTGACGGCTGACGGCTGACAGCTTGTTTTCGTGCCATTTCCCACTTTTTCCCAGTGGGAAAACCTGCTCCCCCTCTCCCACGGAGTCCTGAAGCTTTCACGGTCTCGATTATATCCTCTGGATTCATTTTTAGAGTGGCTGCAAGAGAACGATATCCTCCCCGTATAATATAGTCATCTATATTTGTGGGATCTATATACGGATTATCTCCCAGGAGAAGTCTCGTCTGTTTCTTATAGAATG
>SOKM01000280.1 GCA_004375785.1 Candidatus Cloacimonadota bacterium
ATCTTCTGCCATGTTGTATTCCCTGAAATTGACCTTTATCCGGGTCACTTCATCCGGACTCCAGGAAAGTATTTCCTGGGCTGTTCTTATGTCAATAAACATCGTTTTCTCGTTTTCGACCCGAGCCCTGCTATCAAAAATTCCCTCAATACGAACCTCTTTTACTCCGATACCCCCATATCGATCCTGAGTCAGAAGAATAACTGTATCTTCTCCATTGATATGAAGGAGTCTTGCACCCTCCTTACCAATCATCCCTTCTCCCCATTCCCTGATTTCTCTTCCCTTTATTATCTTCTTCTTGAGTTCTCTTAAAGTCTGTGCATTGATTTCATACCCTCTAACAAAAAGGTCAAGGGAAAAGCTGTCTTTGCTTGCCACAGCAGGGAATCTAACTTCGGGTTCTATTAATGCACCCTTTTTTAATTGCTCAATAAAGAAGACAATTTCCCTGTAATCAGCAACGGAACGGAGACTCTGCTCAAAGGGGTCAATTCCCCCTTCGGGACTTATCAGAACAACACCCTCCCTGTCAAGGAGCGTCTTAAAGAAACTTTTCTTAAACCCCTCAGTTAATCCATCGAGAAACTGAAGGGCAAATATTGAGATGAAGACTCCAAGCCCTACGGCAAGGCTTCTTCTTTTATATCTTAATGCATTACGAAATGCTATCTTTAAGAGAATCATATTCTATCCTGCCATCAACAAGATTAATCCTTCTTTTCGCCAGTTTAACAATCCTTGCATCGTGTGTTGAAAAAACGAAGGTGGTTCCTTTTTCTTCGTTCAACCGCTTAACAAGTTCTATAATCTGGAAACCCGTTTCAGTATCAAGGTTTGCCGTGGGCTCGTCAGCAAAGACAATATCTGGATTTCCAATAAGTGCACGGGCTATTGCCACCCTCTGTCTTTCACCACCTGACAATTCATCAGGTTTATGAAACATAACATCCGTAAGCCCCACTGCTTCCATTACTTCATCAGAGAGTTTTCCCCTGCGAGCCCCTTTTATTCCTTTGAGAACAAGAGGTATCTCAATGTTCTCCATTGCTGTAAGAACAGGAATAAGATTAAAGGTTTGAAATATAAAACCTATGCGTTCTCTCCTGATTCTCGTTGCTTCCCTGTCTTTTATAAGACTTACATCCTTTCCTTCAAAGAATACCTCTCCTTCGGTTGCAAGGTCGAGTAAACCCATTATATTTAGCAGTGTTGTCTTTCCGCTGCCAGAGGGCCCTACTATAACGGTAAATTCCCCTTCTTTAATCTCAATTGTGACACCCCTGAGTGCCTTAACTTCTGTTTTTCCCAGAGGATAGACCCTTTTTACTCCCTTAAGGCTTATAAGCATTATATCTCCTAATTCGTTAGAGCGTTTTTTTCATTTAGTTCGTTATTTAAAAGAAGTATCTCATCTCTATTCCAAAGAGGTATTCGAATGGGAGAAGGCTGAATTCTCCCCTCTTTATAATCTTTATTCCCGTTCCAATAATTGTAATGTCCTGCAAACCATTGTAAGAGATGATAAGACCGGTAAGACCACCCCTCCAGAGGGGATGGAAAACCGAATAGATACCACAGGAAAATCCTTCTCCCTCGCCTGCCTGAGTTAAACAATAGATATAGTGTTTTCCTGTATAGCCAGGGATAGATGATAGGAATGGTATGCTGTCATTCCATTCTGAAAAGCCTTCATTCTGATAATAATATTCTATGTTGATAATCCCCTGTGTCCCCAGCATTCGGTTAACACCCAAAAGGAATCTGGGGTTTAGTGAATCTTCCCCAGGTTCAACTGTTGCTTCAGAATATACAATAAAATCATATACGTCCTTCCTCAGACCGCAGGATATTGGAAATTCATCATCACAATAGACTCCCGAAAGGAAACATTCGTACGAATTTAAGAAAACATTTACCCTTGAGCCCAACCTGAGATTTTCCCACGTAACCCTCACGGTATCCTCCGGTAGAGCAAAAACAATTTCCTGTATAATTGCAGGGCTCCACTCGTAACTTATCCCTGCCGTAAAGACCCCTTTTCTTATCCTTTCATAATCGAGGACAGAGTATGCCGGATTAAAGAGGTCAGCAGGACTGTAAAACATTCCAAACCCCCAATTAACCCTTTCCCACCCCAGGGAAAGACTCAGAGGATATGGAGTCACATATACTACTGCACGGTCAAATGAGTACATTAAACTCTCCTCAGGAAGTGTATAACTGGTGCGAAACTCTGAATAAAAAGAAATGATATTTCCCTCTTTATCAAAACTTAAATACCCGTAACCAGAATTATGGAATGAATCACCCGCATATCCAGTAGAGCAGCCAATGTAACCCTGTAATGAAAAAGGTTGGATAAGCATAAAAAGTAGAACTATCACTTTCTCAGGTAAAGAGGATTGAATAACCTATCCGGAATATCATTCTTCTTTCTGAGTGATTCTATAAAAATCTCGGTATAACTCGATTCTGTCAGGAGATTTTCCACTTTCATATAGGAAGGATATCGCTCCCCACCAAAGGTTCTTATGCTATCAAGAAACATCCGCCTGAAAAGTTTGCCGCTCAAGGTATAGTATCTGATTTCTCTTGGGGTAAAATCTGACATATCCACCTCTATCTCTATTCTTTTATAAGGTACGCTCGGTCTCTTCGCTTCAAGATAAAGCAGGAATCTTGAGTCTAATGAATCGTATTTCTGAGCCTCATAATTTTCCCTGAAATGGGACTGCATCATATCACTATTTGAAATATCGGTTCCCATAAAATTATCCTTTGGAGAAAGACGAATGGTCTTACTCACACCCGGAACATACATCCAGAGATTGTCGTCGATGAGAAGAAACCTTCTTCCCTTTTCTCTCGCCGGTGCCGTGAATTCAAGAAA